>CAZHJO010000001.1:0-51332 GCA_964532755.1 uncultured Maribacter sp.
AATCTGGAAAGCTAATTCAAAATTACTCGGTCTCTTTAGCTTTCCTTTTCCTCCGGGTCCTGCGGGGCTTCCGCTTTTCTCTAACTTTCTCTCTTGTTTTTTGATCATATTTTTCACTCTCCAATTCCGCTTGGCATTCAAGGCGTAGCTCGAAAGCTACTTGTGACCTTAAATGCTGAGGGATTTCTTCGATCTGATTTAATCCAAACTTCACCCGATACATCAATTCCGAAATTGATAATTCGTTTAAATTCATAATGTTATCTCTCTTGTCCGACCAAGAGCCAATCAAGGTTTATTGTGTTTGCAGCAGCGGCACCTGTTTGGCACCCAAGAATGATGGTCAAATCTTCGTCGTCCGGGATGTTTGCATTTGAAGCGCCTACTACTGAGGCATTTAAAGCAGTTCCATTGTACCATGGAATAATAGAACCATAGGGGTTTACCGTGAATCCAAGCTCAATGTAGGTGTCATCAGCTAAAGTGCCTGCGATGGCTGTTCTCTCTGTGGATGTACCATTTTGTCTTGCATGAAAATCAAAGCTTGTAGCAGTTTCGGCTTTCTCGAAAAATATACCATCTGTAGGGAGAGTATCCAAAAAGTTAGTATCGGTTAATGAAAGACCAAAATACGTCTCCATATCGTCGGCGTCGGACATGGCGAATCTTGCAAAACACCACAAACGCTTGCCGCTTACATATCTGAATGCTTCCCCAGCTAAACGCATTTGGATAAAATTATTGTCAACAGTACCCGTTGACAACTGAAGAACCCCAAATTGCGTCGATGCTAAAGCGGTTGCGCTTTCAGAGTTATTTGAACCTTCTACGAACCATCCAGCGGCGGGAGCTGTTACATGTCCTGCCGGTCCTTTCCAACTATAAAAATGGTCAAAGACGGTTTGAATTCCAGAAGTGCCCGCTTGTCCAATCTGACCTACAACTTCCAAGGGTAAACCATTAAACCTATGATTAGCGCCTAATGGCCCACCCGTTGAGCGTGTAGGAGAATAGCTATTACCCATAACAAAACTCCTTACTGCGTTAAATTGTAATTATCCCGTGGAGCCGTAAACACCTTTCCAAGAAGCATATGCGCCGATGGTATGACGTTGATATGCCGTAAAAACAGCATCTTTGGTCCAAGGGTTGTCAAACATATCAGACTGAGGGCGGTCTCTCCAGAAAAAGTTGAGGTCGTGTTTTCCCGGGGCTGCCAACAGGAACCAATAGGTGTCCGTAGTGATGTAGTGGCCGACCATGTAAGACAGGTCATCTTCTACCAGAGCATTGATTTCATTGTCGGACGTGTAAGGTTTATATTGGCTGCCAAGAATCTCGCGTGCGGCATACATGTCGTTTGAAGTGATCAACAGACGTGTAGGTTTGATCCGAGTGGGTAACCCACGGTCATTTTTGAGGTCTTGGAAGTGTTTCATACCTGCTTGAATACCGGTAAGACTGAAACCAATATCCACGGAAGGACGGTTTCCTTGGGCAGTTTGGGAAGTGTCCAAGCTGGTGTGGCTGGTGGAGCAGAGAGATTCACCAGAGGTAAAACCATCATAAGTGGTGGAGAAAGCGTTGTTCAATACTGCAAAAGCGGACACCTCTTCGCGGTTACGGCCAGCTTCTGCCAGACAAGAGACCATTTCCTTGAAAACACCGTAAAGCTCATCTTTCCATGCTTCGTAAGTGATTTCTACAGCAAGACCATAGGGTTGCGCGGTGTAAGTTTTGGTGCCGCCCATGATGACTTGATCAAGGTTAAACTGAGTGCCTTCAGGTTTACCAGGCATGGTACCAAGACCAGAAACCTGTTGATCTGTAATTGGGTTCCATTCCATATCAGATACATTTAAAACCATCGGGTATTCCCGGGGATATTCGGTACCCTTTTCTACGTAAACTTTTCTCAAATCAGGAGCAAGAAGTTCAGTGATTGATGCTCGCATATGTGCCATTTTTAAAAATCCTTATCTTATACTCTCCCAAACCCCTAAATAAAATTGCCCGATATTTCAACTAAATAGCGTTGAAGGCTGAGTCGATGAAGGTAAATTTAACCTTGGCCAAATTGGTGCCGATGGCGTCCACAAATTCAAGAACCATTACAGCAAGATCAGTAGTATCGCTTGAATTGATGTACCACACATTAGATGTAGTAGCTTCTAAAGAAATACCAAATCTGGTGTAACGGTTTCCAATCAAGCTTGTGTAATCTCCACCAGTATCACCAGCCCCAATACGTCCGGTAAATACAGCTCCCGGGGTAGCAGGAGCGATGGTTGCGGTAGTTTCCCCAGCTACAGCGGCACCTACCGCTACGCCGAGAATGGTGCCCGTAGTAGGTCCATCAGCAGCTTCTACAGCCAAACCGCTGGTACCGATGATAACCGCACCGGCGTCCCAAGTAGTGGCACTGGCTTTGGTCACCTGCATTAGGTTCGTTGCACCCAGCCCAACAGTTTCGGCGGGTTTAAAATAATCGTTTGCAGTTAATGCCATTTCTTTTTCCTTTCAATAGGTTATTTAATCGGCAGCCCTTTGATAGGGCCTTTTTTCATTTGGTTGCCCAAATGTTGTAAAGCGGTCTGACTTGCTCCGCGAGATTGCATTTGACTTCTAAATTGCCTGCCATCTTGGATACCAGCGTGGAATTTAAAGGTATCAGGGTGTTTGTTCACCATATCTTCAATATCAGATTCAAGGCCGTATTCCTGCATTCTAAGACGGTCGGCACGTTCTTTTTCGATTTTATCAAATTCCTCTTGAGGTATAGCAAAGGCCATTACATCACCTACGCGAACGGTGTTGTCAGCCTCAAATTTCCATTTGTCTCGATCTTCCACCATGTCTTTAGAGACAGGAATCCAACCTTCTGCTCGGGCCTTCCAAGCAGATGCTCCACGATGTGATACAAAGTTTACGAACCGACAAACCCAACCCTCTTTCATATGCAGATGGAAATAGTCCTTATGTATTTGGCGTTGAATATCCCGGTCTTCCTCGAAAGCTTTTGGGTTGATTGGTGCAAGGCCGCCATTATCAGTAAATTCTTGGGCTGCTTTATCTAAATCATCTTGACGTTTTGCAAGTTCTTCGACTCGTTTGTAGCCAGCAGGCGGTAGATCTACGTTTTTGTGAGCTGCGGCAGCTTGTTCTTTGTTATAAACCTTTTTCTTCGGCATTGTAAATTATCCCTTCAAAGTGAAGTTTTTGGCTTTTAAATGAAATCCTTATGTTTTGCGTAATATTCAGGCCAGCCTCCGGCAAACCCTCTGCGCTGAAACTCTTGGTCAGCGGTAAGCCCCTTTTCGCGTAAGGCCTGTACGGCACTGGTAGACATCACATCTTCAAAGGCCGGAACCTCAACTTCACCAAATTTTTGTTTTTGTGGCCGGTTGACGCTATTCGCGTCGATCCCGGCCTGTTTTGCTGCAGCTTCGCGGTTTTGCTGCTCCATTTGGGCTTGGAATATTTTTTCTGAGTTTTTACCTACAGCCTGATTGTAGGCTATCTGACGAACGTCCATGTTCATCTGCTGCTCTTGTGTAAGATTCGACATAAATTCTTCAAAATCTTTTTTCACCAGTTCATAATGGGGCATTTTTGATCTGGATACTTCACTTGTTAGTTGGTTGATTGTTTGCATTCCCATGTTCCGTATCGGGTCAAGATCCTCATGCCGGATACGGGTGCTGGTGATTTTTCGTTCCAGGGAAGCGCGTTTTTTATTCAAAGCTTTGATTCCCCTACCATTCTCAATATTGCTGTCAATCTGTTCCAATACCTCCTCAAGTTCCTGCTCCATAGGTGAGATGGTCTCTTGGAGCGTCGGGCCTTGAGGCTGCATGGGTGCCTGCTGTTGGGTAGGGTTTGCCATAGTGCTTAGGTTTGTTTCGAAATGATCAAGCTTGGTTTTAAGGCTTTCCCATTCCTCTTTGGGGATGGACACGTTATCTTGTGCTTGTGCACGCCCCCCGTCATCAGTTTGGCCAGTGTCATCCACATTTGGTTCAAATTCGCCCATTAGCTGTTCCTTTCAAGTTGGTCTTGGTGTTCTTTGATTTCGCTTTGAAACATTCGATATAGAGCCTGATATGTCTTCAATTCCGCTGCATAGGCGGTGCCTTCGGGATATGCTCCGCGCAATAAACAATCTTGCATTTGTATAGTTAAGATATTGACTTTCCTGGTAATCCAATCTTGGAAGTCGTCCGTTGCTCTTGAATCGCTTTTTATGTGCTCAATCCATCTACGCAATGACATCACCTCCTAATTCGGGGGTAACTTGCTCGGTTCCCATTTCTTGCTCGGCGGCCGCCTGCTGTTGCTGCAACAGACCCCCCATAAGTTGTCCCATTACATCGTTTGATACTTGGGCATTTTCTTCTAATGAGTTTATCTCATTTTCGACATCAATCACAAATGTTTTTGGGTCGCGCACTACATCAAATGTGTTTATCGTTCGTTCGATGGCTGTGCTGGCCGCTGTAGCTATTTTGATTGCGATGTCACGCACTTCTGTGGGCGTTTCGGGCGCTGATGCTAATGTAATCAGTTCAAGCGTCCTCTGGTAATAACTGCCCAATAAGTTGGTTAGCAGCACGGAGTCCTGTCGATCTGCGGCGGTGTTTTTTGATGCTGATGCTGCGGTCAATTCGACTGCCACTTGTTCATCGAATTTATCATCTTTGAGCAGTTGGATTATGCGCATTCCGTGGGTGTATCCCATAGATTGAAGAATTGATGCTTCTGCAAGCGTGTCTCCTGCCAGTAAACGTTCTTGATACCGGTATAGGCATTGAAGCAAGGCCCCAGCTAAACCTGCTCGAATTGAATCGAAGGCCGGTGTGAAGCGCTTAGAAACTTGTTGGAGCATTGACATTGTAGTGATACCCGGGGTCCGATTTGGGACATTCCCCGGGGAGACAGCATCATTGATGCCCACCCTATTGTTGGCCAATTGTTGTACCATCTGTTGCTCTTGATAGATTGAGCCATAAACATCAGCCATTGCCATATTCTTCAGGGAATCAGCCGATGCTCCTTGCACCACTTTATTAGGAATTATGGCCATGTTTTCCGGGATAGTACCATCACCCACCCAAAATCGGCTATTGGCCAGGAGCATGTTTAGGGTTCCGAAGTTGTGGATATCGGTTAGTTTTTCTTCATAGGGGTCAATCATCCCTAAGACACCGAGACCAAAAAACATGTGAGCACGTCTTTGGTAGACCATCTTCACACCCGGCCTACGGTCCATGGGGTTATAGGTGCAAAGGCCTATCTTACCGGATGAATGGTTATAAATGATCATTAGATCCTCATCTATACCATCCCCATCTATGTCATAATAACAAAACAAGAGCTGTACATCATAGATATTGCTTTTAGATTCAACACCTTCCATATGTTGACCTAAAACTTCTCTTGCAGCCCTGACAGTGTTTCTGGCTCCTAATGGCTGAAATTGATCTATATCCACGTTGTTGGCTTTAGCTAAAGCGTTTAATTCGTGCTCCGTGTAATAAAATTGGAAGCCAAAAAGGGCCATTTCGTCAATATCAGTTTTGTTTCCGGCGGTGCAAATCACATCCTCAGGGGCTACTGCCCGGATTCTTGGGCCCCGGGAAAGTACCTTGGCTGTCTTGGTCTTTTTCTGTTTTTCAACCCAAGGAACGTAGAAGAATCCTGACCCCAATTGAACGGTGTCCAATAGGGAGTCTTCAGCGGCATTACGTAATCCAACCTCAGGAGATTGAGACAGAGCGTTGCAAAATTGCTGTAGTGCATTAACTGCTTCGACTAATTCCGGCTTAGCTTCAGCTCGGCGCCTTGCCCTTGCGGTGATTAGTGGCGTTGTGGAAAAAATTAAGTCGATAACTTGAGCGTTTATTGTATCTGCTGCAGTGGCACCAACAGGTACTTCAATATTTGGCGCGTTTGGTATTGGTACATCCCTTGTTTCTTGTTTTGGGATCCCTTCATACATCTTTAAGTGCCTACGCCAACTCACTTCTAATGGTCTTCGGGAAGATACAGCATCAGACACCATCAATTCAACCCAACTCTCCATTGTTTGCAGATCTTCTTCAGTGTATTTCAATTTTTGAAGAATTTTATATTTGTCTTGAAATCTTGCCATTTAACAGCCCCCAAAATACGAATTGATAAACATGCATATAAGAAAAATCATAAGTAACTCAAAATATCGTTTGGTTTGTTTTTTCAATCTAATATCCACTTGTTATTAGGAAATTTAACAACATTATCACCAAACTTCAACAACTTTGGTTCTGATGGGGGTTCCGGTCCACCCAATGGGAACCCAAAAGCTGCAAATTCGCGACCCTCTACCGATGTTGGAGCATATACCGTCAAACGCAAGTATCTTGCCGCCGGATAGGGGGGGTTTAAAGCTAAGGTCAGCCATTCATCGCTGGTGCAGTTCTGGCTTTGAATCCCTATAGTCCACGGGTCGCTGGTAGTTTCCCTGTAATCAATGTCGAAATTATCACACCAAAATGACCCGCCGGAGTTACCGAAAAATGAGAAGGTCCTTAACTCGTAATTTTGCGCTAAATCGTATGTTACGGAAACTGATGTTTGGCTTGCCGCACCAAAAGATGTAGTTATATCTTTGTCGGTAATATGGCTAACTGGTAATAGAGGGTCGAAGTTTCCGCTGTCGGTGGTGGACATTGTTTCTAAAGGGATTACAGCGGAATGGTCGCACATTACGGAATGGACTGTGGTATATGAAGGTTCTCCCCCCTCATAAGCTTTAAATGTAATATTTGCTGATGTATTGCATCCACTTCCAAAATTTGTTGGCTGGGTGTGAGTTGTACCTCCTGTGGAATTCATCTCAAACATGAGGTTCCAAGCAACTTCGCCGTCAGAGAATGCGTATCTAACAGTGGCGTCTCGATCTGTTACCGCAGTCAGGGTATAACTGTCACCAGTCACTTGGGTTCCATCAGGGGATACTGATGTGATTACCGGATTTAATACAGGACCTCCACCGGAACCAAATTGTTTGGCACCTATGTCGGGAATTGCCCCATTCCGGCAATCATATTCAGGACACCAGTAGACAGGATCGTTATTAGACCAGGATATTGGGTTTACTAAATTGAGGCGGTTGGAACCATAGCTGATAGACGCAATTTGGGCCTCAGTGTTGCCTACTAATATCATGTCCCCTGGTACGCGGTTTTGGTAAGAAATACCTGCGGAGAACCCCTCTGGATCATCGACAATAAGGTAACGTGAGCTGCTGCCGGAGCCGTTTGCTCTTGTGACATGACCAGCTTGGCCGCGAGCTTGGGATAGAGCTGAAAGCCCAAAATCGTGGTTTGCTGGGGGACCAGAAACATTATTAGGAACGTCAATAAATCCTGGGTTCCCTATAAAAGAGTGTTGCTCTCCACCCTCACTGCCAGTATTTCCAACATAGTTTTGCCAAGAATTGAAGTTGGTATAAGAGTTCAAAGTTGGATTATCGTAGTAACAATTTTTAAATTGGCCGGTAATGTACATGTTGTAATCGAGCCGGTTGTTGTTAATGCCGGTTACATGTTCTCTTACGTCGCAATTCCTATGTTGACCAATAATGTTGTTGAACATATTCGCGCGAGCATCCCACGCGGGGGTGAGTCCATTGTAATTACTGGATGCCGGAAGTGTCGAATTGGGGCCGTCGTAGGATCGGTCATTGTTCAAAACCGTATTATTATAGACCCAGTATCTATCATAAATACCGACACCTGAATGGTTATCGTAGATTATATTCCCACGAACAATATTATCCCAAGCAGTAGCATTAGTCCCACGAGATATTCCGGCACCCGCATCGGTGTCGTTACCCCCTTTTGTAGGACCATTGTTGTCTCCCATAGAGCCCCAAACAGTGTTGTACTCAATCGTGATATATCGAGTACCTTTCATGTCTATACCGTTCTCTGCGTTTCGATAAACTTCATTATAACGGTACCAAATACCATAATTTTCTGGATTAGCGTTTGGCACAAAGCTGCCATTCATCTGGCAAGAATCAGAGACATAAGACTCTCCAAACTTGTTGTATTCCACTAACCCATATTGCCATTGGCCGGTTTGTCCTTCAATGGATGTACCATTTGAATAACTGCCTGAGTATTCATTATGATGAATCCAAAAATACATTGGAGGGTTTGAAGTTCCTCCTTGCAGGATCTTTATGCCATTAAACGGCAAACCTCTAAAAACACAATAAGATACTGTAGCATAATCAGCACCTGAAATAATAATACCCATTTCACGGGAACCGCAGTTCTCCCTTTCATAAATGTAGTTGTTTCCTATAAAATTACAATTGGTTATAGTGACATGGCTACCATAAACAAGTATGCTTGACCCGTTACCCGTAAGCTGGCAGTTATGCATTTTAAGATTGAGACCATCAATTATAATGTGGTCGCCGGATATCGTCCATGTGTAAGTATTTCCAGACGTAGAGCCTTTTACGTAAACATTTTCACTTTGATAATTTGTAAATGTGATTGGGTTTGATGATGTGCCATCTACACTCGATCCCAGGCTTAAAGTCTGTGAGTAAGTGCCTCCCCGGATAAACACGGTATCCCCGGCGTTAACTCGGTTTATGGCCCGCTGGATGGTGCGAAAAGCCGTACCCACAGATGTGCCTGAGTTGTTATCGTTGCCTGATGATCCACTCACATAGTAATTAGCTCCATAACAAGGTGTTGCCAGCATCAATAGGAATATCAGATAATAACCGCGCATTAATCACTACCGCCTTTACCGCCGTCAATACCGGATGTATAAATTTCGCTGACTTCAGTGGATGTAAGAGCGTCGTTGAAAACAATCACCTCATCCATTAAACCTAAGAAATATTGTGCAGCGGATCGACCAAGATAAAACGGTTCGCCGGAGTTGTTTAATCCTGCTGAATAGGTTAGAGGATTCGCGGCGCCGTTTGAGTCAAGAGAGCCGTTTAAATAAATTCGGACATCTGTGTTATCATAAACAAAGCAGCCGTGGTACCAAGTGCTGGCACTTAAAGCTGTGCCACCCTGGCATTTCACAGTGGTTGTTCCATCCGAAGATACCGCTACTTCCAGGGTGTTGGTGGCATTTTCAAGAAAGAATCTCCAGCTTTCAGAATCGGAGATTCTCCCCTTGCTGGCTAAAGTACGTTCAGCACTAAAGTTGTCGGCATTAAACCAAAGGCACACTGAGATTGCCTGGTCAGCGCCGTAAATATCTGTCGAACCCCCATCTGCCTGGTAAAGGTTATCCCCCAGGGTGCCCGGAAAGTCTCTTGAATCTCCCGAATAGCTTGAAGGGACCGATGTAGATGTTGGTACGGAACCGTTTTCGGTTAAGTTTGCTCCATAGGTTGTTTGATCTGATTCACTCGCAGACGAGTTCATATAATAGGCCGCTCGGGCGTTAGTGTCGCTGGTGTAATCTGTCGCACTTGAGCCGCCGGTAGCTGATTTTTTCAAAAACATTATCATATCTGCATTTGCAAACATTGGTGTGCATAACATTATGATTATAATTAATTTTTTCATTCTAAAAGCCACTCCTTCCCATCGGCTTTGAAAACAGTATCGTCAAGTCGCAAAGTTTGGATCGGCTCTAAACCGGTTACTTGTGAGTTGTTCGAGACATACCCGCCTGAAAATAAAGTCATCTCATTTGATGCTAAATCAAGGATGTTTCCAGCAGCTTCCGAATAATTTAAAGTAACTGCTTCTTCAGCTAAAATTTCTCTGGATATGCTGTAAATTCTTGCAGTGCCGGAACCGGAGCTATAAGTAAGGTTGGCAGCGCCATACTCTGCTGTGAGGGATAAACCATTATTGCCCGAACAAACCTCATTAAAACTTACTGTCAAAAATGTGCCAGATGTAGATATAAGGGCTGATGTGACCACGGGCGGTGTACTGTCTCCGGTAGAAAAGTCGTGTCCTATTTGAGATGGGTTGGTGTCGGATATCCAGGCACCAATCACATTAGACCAGGCCCCACCGCGTCCATCGGTCGGGTAAGAGCTTCGTTTATAATCATCGGCACTCGAACCTCCTGGATTATCAAAATTGGGATTCCCCTCTTCTGCGTACGCCTCAAAACCGAAATTACTGTTCCAACCGGATAAGCTATAAGAGCTGCCTCCGTATGTTCGGAAACCAGTGGGGTTATTATTGTAAAATTGGTTGTAATCTTCATATGCATAATCCCCATTGGATATATCGGCTGATTGTACCACGATAATCCTCTGATCCACATTCATGACAATGTTGTTAAATACCTGGACACCGGGGCCTACGGAAATACAGCCAATCGCCCCAAGACCGTCAGCGTTTTCAGAATTGTAAATCGTGTTGTTGTAAACATCTATTTGAGCGACATTACCGTATCCACCTACATAAATGGCATTGTGAGCTTGAGCATCTAACGATCCGTTTATTTCCAAAAAAACATTGTTGTGGATGTCGTGGTAATTAGATGTAGGATAATCCGAATTTGTGTACAATTTAAAATGAATACCATTCTCATCAAATAGATTGTAACGATATGTATTATATGAACTATTGCCTTGTTTATCCCAAATCCCAGCGCTGTTGTTGTATAAAGTGCAGTACTCCACTACAGTATAGCTGGCTCGATAAAGCTTGACTCCACAACTGTTCCAGCCAAGGCCTGAATACCCACGAATGTAACAATTTCGTACAGTGGTGTAGTCCTCAAAGTCAATGCGGACACCATCATGATTATCCAAGTCAGCCCGATACCTACCAATAACTTCACAGTCTTCAACAAGATTATGGCCTGCACCGCGCATTGCGATTGTACCACTATCCCCAAGATAATTAGCCCCTTCAGATACAGTGAAACCCTTGTAGTGAATATAACTGTCAGAACCATTTGTACCGATTACAGGGCCTGAAGAAGAACTGATCGTCATGTTGACTGTGGCGCCTTCAGGGTAAGCTTGAAAGCTGATCATATTACCGGATGATCCAGAGTTTACCGGGTTCCAAGCGGGTTCCCAAAGAGCGCCGGAACCTGCTTTAGAATAAGAACCCGCTGTAACTCGAATTATATCACCTGCTACAGCATTTGCCATAGCCGTATCAAGAGAGCATAAAGTACCAGTACTATTACAATTTGCCCAAGAAGCGGACCCCGAAGGGCCCACATATTTAGTTGCAGCATTAGAAGTAACAGGGAGAACCAGAAGGAGAATCAAATAAATTATATGCATTAAGGTAACCTGAATGTTAAAGAGATTTCGCCGCCCGCAGTGCCGGTTCCAGCAGCATCACAATCAATTCTGAGTCTGTCGCCGGTAGCCACATCATCGTATGTAGTGCTGATTACCGCAGGAGAAGCGGCTGTAGAACTGTTGAACTCAGAAGCATCTATTGTAACCAATGTTGAAAACATGTCGTGACCGTTTGTGACATCCCGCATTTGAAATGTTGGAGTGCCAGAGGAAGAGGCAGTATAAACAGCCCCTTGAGCAGAAACCAAGTTCATTCCGTCAAGTTCTGGTGGTACTGTAAAATAGGCTTTTCCATCGCCGGTTGTAAGGGTGTCTCCTGGGTCCTCAAACTGTACAATGATTGTTTTTGACCCCAAGGTAGATCCAGCCAAAGCGTCGGGGGTTACTGCAGTTGTCGTGCTTGTACCCGTATTGATATTAGATGCTGTTGCAGCAGTTACCGTGATTGTGGGGTTTCCCGCGGTACCATCTGAATTCGCGGAAACAGCTAACCCGCCACCGTCAATCGATACTGCTTCAGGAGTGCCGGAGTCGTTTACTACAAGGCCATCAACGCTAAGTGTTTCATATTCATCCGGGCAGTTGGCGCAGTACCAGGTGTCAGTACGATAAAACCACATTAAAGCAGACCCTACATCACATGTTAGATCTGTTGTTCGATTAGCTGCCTCAAGGCCAGATGCTGTTAAATCAAATACAGTAGCCGCCCCGCAATAAGTTGCAAGGAATTGGCCATCTACAGGCGTTCCGTCAAAATCTGTGATAGTAGTGGTGTCAATAGTCCTCCAAAATGATGCCGTAGAAACATCGGGTGTAGCATCGGCAGCAGTAAAGGCTGTGAAGGTTTGATAAAGAACCGGCACATCCCCACCAGTATCCCCAAGTACTCCAGTAATATCACCGGCTCCACCTCCACCTGCCTCAATCTCAGTTTCCAATTCTTGTAGGGCAGCTTTAATTGTAGAACTGTCGGGGATAGTCGTACCGGTAAAGGTACCCAAATTATCCGAGTTTTGAGCAACGCCAGAGAGAGTGATTAGATGATCCACAGACAGCAAAGCAGCCATGTCATCATAGGCAGCTTGGCCGATGAAGGTTTCACCTACAGTAGATAAAGTCACTGCTGAAGTAGTGCCGCCAGAGATGTTCACAAGACCGTCATAAGCCGATACATTAGCCTCTAACCCACCATACTCATGTTCTATAGTGCCAGCGGAGAAAAAGGCTGTAGCAGAATCGCCAGCGTTCGCGGTTGTGGCAGTATCAGCGGTGGGCCAGTTATTACCGGCATTGATAAGGAGTTTGTTGGCAGAAGGTTCTGAGAAAACCGAGTTTGTGTCGCCGGTTGTAGCTAATTCGGTGATATCCGTTGATTCGTTTGCGGCATCATCGGCAAGATCGAGCACAATAGCAGATCCACCGGAACCGGTAACGTCTGCTGCCAAAGAAAAGTTCCCGGAACCGTCTGACTTTAAAACGTAGTCAACACTATCGCCAGAAAAGTCGAAAGTTTTGTTGGCACCGCCTACGCGAAAAATGAATTGATCATCGTTATTGTCGAACACCATCTCACCGTTGGTGGATGGTGTTGTAGGGGTATCCGATGCTTCTGTCCTTAGAAGATCCCCTGGCTCGTAGAATTGGGTTACATCTGATAGCGTTGAATAAAGGGAAGCTTCATCTGTGATGTTCCCCGCTGCGGGGAACCAAGCTTCGTCTGTAAAATCGCCGTCCATATCAGTGTCGAACTGAACTTCCCAATCCCAAAAGTCATCTTGAGATACAGCATGGGAAGTGTCTGCATTGAAGTTTCCGGCGGTAACCGCTTCGTCTTGCACTTCGGCAGCGGCACCCGATTCTCCAGCGTATATGGCCGTGGACCCCGAAAAGCTTAGGGTGCCATTGGGGAATTGTGTTCTAATGGCATACCCGGCCGGGTCACCATCGGCTTCCTGAACAAACATACCCACACCCGGGGGTTCGGCATAAGAAGGAGCATATGCAATTAAACCAAAGATAAGTGCATATGCGACTGATTTTAAACATAATCTACAGTTTAATTGCATGATATTCCTCATTAGTGAGACGGCATAAGTCCGTCTTTGGTGACCAAGTACCAATTATCTGATACCTGCATACGCGAGCCCACGGCGGTGTCTATTCTGATAGTAATGGGGTCTAGAGTCGGCTCTGGTTCCACCCAAGTATAAACTGCTTCGTTAGAGATGGCCGACTCCTGATTTTCGTTGAATGCCGTTGCCACAAAATACATGGTTTCGGTTACGTCTTCAAAAATAATGGAGCACTCCGTTTCGTTGCAGAGTTGACCCTTCCAACCCCATTTAGACGGAGCCGCCAAGTCATATTCGGCCCCCTCAATATGAGCATAAACTCGGTAACCATGGGTTAAAGTGTCCTGATCTCCTACAGGGAGATCCCAAACAAGGCGAACATTAGCTGCGTGAGCAGTAGTGCAGAAGAGTACCAAGATCAGAAAGATAAACAATTTTTTCATATTTTTTCCTTTATTAATAAGCATCGTAGTCAGCAACCACCAAAGAGGGCCTTCTGGTGGAGGCGCTTGTGTACATGGTTCCGCACTGAGAAGCCCCGTACCCAAAACGGTTGGTTCCTATATCATCGTAATAATAACGGATAAATCCATTTGTAGGGCAATGGTATTGAATTCTATACGTGGTTCCAGAGGACAGAGATACTGCTGGAGAGAAAGTCACCTCAGTCCAGCCATCTACATCTAAAACTCCAACCGTAGTGCTACATGTGCCTACTTGGACCCCTGTAGAGGCCACGTAAATAGCAATGTTGATAGTTTCAGTGCCGCCAACCCCATCATTGCCATACAGCCACCCATGGGTGATGTCAATATCGGCTGTAGGGGTGATATCCATGCCGCGAAAAGAAGCTGCGGAGGTGTTAGAAGAACCTATAGTGGTGTAACCGTAAGTAGTGCCGGGAGGGAGGGAGCCTTTAATGCGTGAATAAAAGGCAGATGTGGATAGGAGGATGAACAGGGCGGCTAAGACTAATCCGCAACACCCCCATCGGTGCACGCGCCGTCTTCTGAGATGATGTACCATTTGTTTTCCTCCACACACATTACAGTTACAAGTTGGTTAGCTGCAGTGGCCATGTCCGCTTCATCGTCTGCGTCAAGTTCGGTGCCGTCTTTAAGCCGGAATAGATCATTCGTGGTATCCCCGACCATAGCAAGCTCTACTTGCTCCGTATCGTCTCTTTTGAGGACAGATACCCACCAGCCGATTAAATCTGTGTCACAATCAGGAAAACCAACTTCACCGGCGGCTGTCATGAGGACCAGGCCACCAGCGTTGTCGGATTCTGATAGAGAAATGTTAGTTGCAGAACTTTCAACCGGGGATATGCCTCCCCCGCCGATGGAAGGGACCGTGAGGACACCATCCGATACGGAAATTCCATTGGGCCATGAAATTTTATATGCGTACTCTTCGTCAATGGTTTCAGCAGCATTTGAGTTTACAGTCCCTATTCTATCGGCGAAAGATACATCGGAAAACCATAAAGATACGGCAAATACAAGTAGTGCAATGGACAGGCTTTTAACGGAAGTATACATAAAGCAAACCCCCATCAATTACGGAAAGATTGAAACCTGGAAAAGAATGCCCGCCGGAGCCGAAATCAAGCTCTTCAGTACCGGCAGAACCTCCGGCTAAGGCATCCACATCCCAAATGGTCTCATCGTGTTTGTCAAGAATTGTAAGGTCATCGGCACTGGCAGAGGGCACCCAGCGGAGTTTTCTAATCCATATCCGATCAGGGGTAGCATCTACCGCAGTGTCTAAAACCCAATGGTTTTGTGCAAATACATTAGCCATATTTCACCTAACTATTTTTAAACCAAATATAGAGTTTGGCACCTGATGTTAGAGTTGAGACTATGATGCCGTCACAAGGCCACCCGGAGGTAGAAGGTTTAAATGTCTCCTTACCAATCCGGCCTTCGGCAAAAGCACTGTCAACTTCCCAAATTAACGCGCCGGATGATTCGGTAATCTGAACAGAATCTCCTTCAGCCGCCGGAACAAAATCAATCATGAGGATGTTGCGCTTGTCAGTTGTCAATGTGCCTGTAGTGTCAATCTGCCAAACACGCGAATTTAATACATTTGCCATTTTGGGTTACTTCCTTCCCATTTTCCCATTACCGGAACCCTTACGGCCGGTAGCCGGACCATTAAGTTTCTTGTTGGTTCGACCGTCTTTGGCACTGTTCCATGAATTTTGTTCTTTTTTCTTAACTTTACCTTGCATGGGTAACTCCTAACTTAAGTTAATGTTGTGCTTACGTTTGAATTCTTCCATTTTACTTTCGATCAAATGCGGTGGGCACCGAGTAGCCCGTAAATATTTAGCGAACTCATCTAATTGATGCTGATCCACCTTACGCTTGTGTTGCTTAGGAGCCACGCGAGAAATAAGGGTTTCTAAAGAGTCCACCAGGTCAACCGTCGCCGCTGTTGGAAAACCCCTTAATTCCTGCGCCAAGGGCCCCACTTTATCCTGAATAAATAGCCTACCGCTGGATATAACAGGCTCTAAGCCGGTTCTAATGCGGTAGTCTTTTTTTACACCCTTGGGCTGGTAAATAGGGACAAAACTTGCTTGTATGAAACGCTTTCTTGCCTCATCCCGGACCAAGGCACCAAATAAAACCTGCATACCATTAGCTTCAATCCCGAACCGGGTAGGCTGGTACTGCATTTGGAGTTCAAGAATTTTCTCCTGAAAATTAGATGCAGATACCCTACCCGCCCAAGATTCTAAAACAAACCATCTATCCAACCAATCACGAGCAGCAATTAAAACCGTTTGCCGGGCGCCACGGGAACGAGAAGATTTCTCAGTACCGGCAGCAAGGTCTGCAAATGCGAATTTTTCTAATTGGTTTAGTTTAATGATTTCTTGCTCAAGCATTAACGCCCTTCGTCGTCCTCACCGTCAATTTTATCCAGCATAGCCAAAACTTGGGGCTCTACAATAGCCACAATAGGGGCCACAATCACGCCGAGACCAGCAGAAACTTTGGGGATCAAGAGGATCATCAAGGCAAACATAGCTTTTACCACCATTACAGCAGCCTCTTCGCCAACATCCAAACCCTTCTCTTTAAGAGTTTTGGTGATTTCGTCTTTAATTCCCGGATCTAACTTTTTTACTTTTGCCATGTTGTTACTCCTTTTCAATTGAATTTAAGTCGCACGTAACCGGAGATACTCATGACGATTCACCAAGGCATCTAATTTGTCGGGGGTTAACAGACGATTAGGCTGCCCCGGGGTGTCATCATGAGTTAACTTCATATTATCACCCGAACCCATGTTTTGCAACAATTCGTCAATCTCCGTTTTCTCAAAGATTACAGCATCATTGATTAATTTAAAATCCCTCACATCATCTAAGCTGAAATCTGTCAAAGCAGAGTCAGCCGCGTTATTGAGGAATAATAGATAAAACATGTCCTTGTATTCCTGCCGCAAAGTATCAATCGATGTTTTTGTGTGTTTCTCCGGCCAGAGAATCTTATTATTTTTGATGATGGAGTGATATTTGTCAGAAATCACCTCAACACTTGGATCATTGTCTTGGATGTATGAATACAGATCATAAACTGCCCAGCGGGTTCCAATAATAAACTCTAAAGACTGAAGACCACTTTCTTTTTCATAAGAATCAAGTAATGCACGTGAAACGATATGCCAATCAATGGCATCATCCATAATTATAGCAGATTTTGATGCATCATAGGATATCAAATCATCTTTAATAATCACATTAGGCCGGGAACCGGTTACGGCACCGCCAACACCCTTAGCCCATATGGTTGGATCGGGGTATTCGGTTGCCCGGGGAAAGATCAAGGCTTTTTGACTCCATTGCTTAGCCTGACGCTTGGGCTCATCCCAGCACTTACTGGGCCAAAGTGCCCTAAACAACTGATTATCACTATGAACCGATTCAATAACCCGAAGATTCTTCTCGGCCATGGGTTGAGTTTCCCCTGCCATTAAAATACGGCACTCAGAACCATCAAGACCTGGGAAATAGATATTGGTGTCTGCTGGTTGGATCAGGATGTGGGGTGGAAGGCCCCCTGCCACAATGGCCGTCTTAGCGTGCTCTCTTGGCATGAGGGTGAGTTTCCTAAAAGGAGGAACCAATTGCTGAAAATTACAAACATCCTGATGGAAGTGAGGAGTAAGGAATCCCAAATTGAGAACCCCCTTAGCGAAAAAATAGAGACTCTTCTCCGCAGCCGACCGTAACTTTAAAATAAATTCCCCTTCTTGACTATCAGCCCCTGCCTGCCGAGGAACTCCATTTTTATCTATCACGACCTCTTTGCGCAAATATTCAAAGGGCTTATTGCTCCGGCTCTTAGCATAAGCTTCTCTCTTTTTCCTTAAATCCGCGTATTTATCAACAGGTTTTGGGGGTCTTCCACGTTTAGGAGAGGATGTGGCGGGTACTCGTTGGGCTGGACTTTCCCCGCCACTATGACCAGCTTTGGAGAGTTGAAGGGGGGTTTGCTGATCGGTTATTTCTAATTTACTCATATTTCACCCAATTATCAATCATTTTCCGTTTGATCTTCCAACAACCCAAACAAATCCGATCCAATTTCATCAGCCGCCGTTTTGAGAGTCTCAATCTGCTGGTATGGAATATTTATTATCAAATTCCCCTTGTCCGAGTCGCTCTTTCTCGCTGGTGCCTGGGGAGCATGGTCAAAAACCATTTGGACGGCTTTCAACCTATTTGTGGCACTCTCTCCGGTATTATCCCTAATCTCAGTCAACACCCGCAAAGAATCCCTAATCTCATCATTAAACAATTCCGGTATAGGTTTACTCTCGTCCCTTTTAACCGCAAGACAGGCTCGTCCATAAACCTCTTTATAATCCGACCTCTCCTTCAAACCATCCACCCAAGAGACAGGTTGATTAAATAATCCGGCCAGGGCCCCGGGTGTCAGCTTAGGATGTTTTGCCCAATATTCCACACAAGACCTTTCATCGGCAGAAAGAGGCCTGGAGAAAGCCTTCTTAATAATAAGGTCAGTCGGCTTCATAGCACCGGTCGCTTCAGTTAAATTTGTGTTGATATCAATCGGTGTATCTTGAGACATGTCAAAATCCCCTCCTATTTATTCAAAAACCCAAGGGCCAGACCCCAAAAACCTTTCTTAAAACCTACTCCAAATTACCCCCTATATCGTGAATAGTCAAGCAATCCTACCGAAAGGAGGTCCCAAGCACTCGTAAATATTGACCATCAATGAAAGTCAGTTGGCTTTTAAAGAGGTTTTCAAAAGCTGTAGCCTGCCGGTGTCCGTCAGTCTTTTAGCTTTTGCAAGTTGCGAGCGCCAAAGTTTTGGGTCTTCCGTCAAATAAAATATCGAGTAATTTCAGGGGGTTAGCGGAGCTCATAAAAAATACCCCGTATTTGCATAAGGGTCTTCTGGTACTTGGGGATAGGCGATGGGGGTACCCAGGGTCTAATTATCTCACACCTTGGCATGTTTAATGCTTACAGCCATGAGACTGGTAGTAATCACCTACCGGTAGCTACCATAGCGACAAGTTTTAACCCAATAGTATAGTATGAGGTTATAAATATGCACCAAATCACGCGAATGTGAGGACATATCATAACATGTAACAAAAACCTACCACTGCCTACCGTATTCCACCTACCACCATGAGCCATGTGTATACTAATGTGCACACCTATTCGCAATATGCAAACGCATTGGCATTATGCACATGTGGTGTGTGAGTAGGACAATTGGTGGATTGTACTATGTGTGGACTGGTGTGTGTGTGGTGTAGTGCAGTGGGTGGGTGGAAATCGTGGAATTGTTGATTATTATGTGTTATCTCCAATGAGAGTATAACTCATAATAATTGAAAACATTTCTAAAAGCAAGGAGAAATACACAATTACCCGAAATAAAGGCATAAATACGTGTAGTAACCAATGGTAGGTTTTACCCCTTCTTCTGTGGAAGAAAAATAAACCCTGCACTTTGCCATATATCAGGGTGGTCTTTCGGCATACTCAGTTGTAATAAATTCGGGTACTTATGCTTGGATTTCGCAGGGTGTCGGCAATCTCAGAAGTCTCAAAATGACGAAAAAAGAGAGAGAACTTTGTACTAAGGATATATGAGAGTTTGATATATATATAAGTAATTAATATTATTATATATTTTCTTATTTTTTTCATTTTTCTCAATGATTTTTTTTCTCATTTCCTGTCTTCTCATATACACCGGACCCTGCGAAATCCTAAGATAACCTATTGATTTTATTAGAAGTGAGTATGCCGATTGGGTACCTGCGATATCACCACTTAAATGTCTGATATTGTTGCAGATAAGGGTCAAAAACGGGTACCCTGCGGTTTCAAATCATGTCCGAAAACGTCCTATTGTGGGGATGGGGGATTTGGGATGGATGGGCTTGGTCCTTTCCGGTCACCACGCTCGGTTTTGGTTTGATGCAATGGCTTGACCACCAACTACATATCTTTCAAACACCTCTTTAAAAGCAAGCGATGTGAGGGGCGATAGCTCCGAACAAGCTGCCCTTGATATTTATCTTTGATGGCACCCACATGGCCAGGGTGAGACTCTGGTGGTTTGATTAATACCTCAACATTGGTATTAGGTTTAAGTCTTTGTCTTGAGGCTCTGGTTGGTTCGGACGATTAAATGAAATAAATTCAAATTAATTAAAATTAATTTAAAATAACGCTTGACAATCCTGCACTACATGCACTACATTGTAATCACCGATGAGGGAATCACTAAACATAAATAGAGAGGGGAACAAAATGACGTTAAATGAATTTGCTAAAAAATGGAATCGTCCGAGTGATAGTAACTTTTCTGTTGCTTGTTATGATATGCACTCGATTGGGGAAATGGAAGATGCCCTTGAATGCTACGATGAACGGGAATTTGATGACGATGCCGACCATATGATACGGATTGATTGTGATGCATGGGGGATTACTGAGGAAGAGTGGTTAGATGGCATTAGGGCTGCCCTTAAGGCACTACGTGATGAAGTTGGCACAAACAGATAAATAGAAAGGGGATGACATTATGACAATCCATAGGTATGCGATGAAGTGGAATCGCCACCCGGACTATAATTTCGCTCTGGACCGTTACAATAAGTATGTTTCTTTTGAATTGCAGGTAATGTTGGCCAGGTACCCTGATCGCCATAAAGATAAACATGTTAGAAAGTTGATTAAAAATGAATGCAAAAAGTGGGGCATTGATGAAACTGAGTGGTATGATGCTGTTGTTGCGGCATTAAGTGAGCATCTTTTTTAGTTGTTAGCAACCCGCGTGAGTGTTTTGAGAAGAATGTTTCGACCGCGAAAGAGGACATAAAGAGGAATGAAAAAATTAAAGGAGCTTATCGAATAATGAAAATGCAAGAATTTGATCACTCAGAAGCACTTGTTACACTTGGTGGAATCAGATCTATGCATCGCCAGGTTACCACTGAGATTTCCCTGTACAAAGAAGACGGGGATTTATCCGACCTTGCGGCTAAACTCCAGGAATATTGGGATAAGACACAAACTGGAGACGTGTTGACCTTTTGGGTTGATATTAAAGAGAGAACTACAGGTTGTGAAATATCTTGGTGGGAGAACAGGCCCAGCGAGAATGGGGTTAGAGCTATCTTGGAGGAGATTCGGGACGAATACACGCTTTTTGATGTCAGTCGGGCTAAATTGAGGGGCTGATCATTTTAAATTAAAGGGGAGTGACATTGAACATTAATCATTATAAATTATTACTAAGCGGAGTTGATAAATTCAACAAATTTCGCAGAAACAATCCTGATGAACTAATTGATCTAAGTGATGCTAATCTAAGAGATATTATTCTAAGTGATGCTGATCTAACCGGAGCTAATCTAATAAATTCAGATTTAAGTGTTGCCAATCTAATTGATGCTAACCTAACCGGTGCCAATCTAAGTGATACTATTCTAACCGGAGCCGATTTGACTGGCGCTAATATTGACTATACTTCGTGGCCGCTATGGTGTGGAACTAAGGGTGTTAAAAAAGACGAAGACCAAATTAAACAATTATTGATGCATACACTTGATAACACAAAAGGCCAAGTTCCCGGTTTGACACAAGAATTATTAGATTGGGTCAATTCGGGAAAATATATTAAAAATGGAAATTTTCCGAAATTAACTTTAAAATAATAGCTAAAGATTAAATAAAAATCACCGGTATTTTAACTTAAGAGGGGAAACTAAAACATGCCATTAATTACGTTAAAGAATGATTCCCACTTTACTCAAGCCAGAGTGTATCTGAAGGACATCTCCAACCCAATCCTCAACCCAAGACAGGTACAAATTGCATCAAGAAAGCTCTGCCCATTTAAATATTGCGACTGCGTTGGACCTCTTAAAATGAGTGGAGATGATAATCCTAAATGGGTTTGGGAGAAAGATGGGGGTGGTAACAAAACCAAGTCGGTTCGATTAATTCTTAAACCAAAGGGCTGAAATCATGGAGAAAATATCTACTAAATATTATGAGCATTACATTACATGGGTTCATTTCGCTAAAATTCCTTTAATTGCCAATAGTCTACAGGTAAGTGTGCGTAAACCTTTTACCAAAGATATTTATACCGACACCAGACAATTTAACGCCCTGCATAACTGTCAAATACAGACCTTTTGGGAAGCTATGGATGCCCTCCTTCGGCATTGGATCGACACCAGTTACGAGCTACACTTGCTTGTAGATTATATCCAAATAGGGCATACATCAACCTACCACACCACACGCTGGTTCGACTCTGAAACAGACCGAATCAAGCACACCACCGACCGATGGGTTTTCATTTACAAAACTGAAAAATAGCAACTGGGACGTACCAGTACGAGATATGTCCCAAAAGGGGGGTTTTACCTGGTACGTCCCAGGACGTACCACCCCCGTACCAGTACTACATGGGCTCAGTTAGATCCTTGCTGCTCTAAGCGTACCAGTGGGACGTACCAGTGGTACGCCTGTAGTGCAAACTGGTACGCGAAGAGCGTCCCAGTGAATTTAAAGGCTCAAAAAGAATTTTTTAAAGTATGGCCCCCGGTTTCCGGGCATCTAACTGGTACGCAGTAGTGCGTACCAGGCCATTTTGGCATAGTTGGGAGGTGAGAAGCTTGGGCATATTTTTAGCGTGCATGATCTCACTCGCTGCCCTATTTTGCATTTGCACAATTTTTAAAAAGATCAATCCATGGATGATCATTATTTTAGTCTTGATACTGTTTTGGATTCGGACCTTGGTTTAGGCATTTTGTTCACAGAAATTTAACATAAAATAGCACTACATTATAATAAGGAGGGATTATATGCTCAGTGAGGTTTTTAGTGGCTATTTGCCACAAATTATTTTAGGGGCAGCTTGTATGCTGTCTTGGATACCGATTTTTAAGGGTACAGCAACTTTGTCAGATCGAAACATAATCATGCTCT
Source organism: uncultured Maribacter sp. (assembly GCA_964532755.1). Classification (GTDB taxonomy): domain Bacteria; phylum Bacteroidota; class Bacteroidia; order Flavobacteriales; family Flavobacteriaceae; genus Maribacter_A. The sequence continues at coordinate 22,904 of CAZHJO010000001.1, forward strand.
TAGGTATGGCTTTAATCGGGTCAATCTTAACCAAAGCATAAAATTAGGATTAATCGTGGAATTTATTATTATAAGTGTTTGGGCAATTGTAATGGGCATTGTGCTCCACAAACTGATCGAACACCCTAACACCCACGTAATCATTTGGGTAGTTGTTGTGTCCGGCATGGGTTGGGTTGGAGTCAAAATGATGGGGTATGGTACACCAATAAAAATTCTGAAAGGATTATTTTAATGAGCGTAGAAACTTATAAAAGCAGTTTCTGTAATGGTGGGCGAACTTTTACATTTTATAACGTATACCTTAATGACGGAGGGGGTTCTTTATCTCATGCTGTTGATTGGGTACGCGACATACAGTCCAGTTTAGATTATTATTTTAACCGAAGAGTTTCTGATGAATCTCTGTACCTTTCTTTTCATAGCGAGCGGCCCCGATGTATTGAATACTATGAAATTAAAGAAACTCCAACAGTTGCTTGGGTGTTGGAGAAGATAATCCATTTTTACCAGGGGGATTAGAGTGGACTTAAAGGCATTAATTGTATGGGCAATTGTAGTGGCAATTGTCCTCATATCATTCCTGGCATGGTTCTTGGGAATATTCGCAGTTATATACGCTTTTTGTTCCCTTTTCATACTATAACACGGAGGATTAAATGGCAGATTATCAATATCTTTTGGTAGGGGTAGGAGTGCTCATAATCATGCTATCCATGAGCTTGGAGAAATCAAATCAGAACCCCAAGAAAAAGGAGCATTCAGCATCAGGCTTGATGGCATTTGTAGGCATCTGCATGGGCGTTGCTGCATTCTTTATTTAGAAAGGGGGAAACATGGCAGACAAAACACACCCACAAAAAGCGGAGATGGTGAACTTCTTGGGTGGTGGCCAAAAGGCTATGAGGAAGAGAAAACCAAAACTTCGAAGTGAGTACCGGGCAAAAGGCGGCAAGATGATATTTTCCAAGAAAACCAAGCGCACTGCCCTGAAAGGTGTGTGCCTGCTTGGGGGTTTATGGTTTATCAGTGCTACAGGGTTTATGGTGCCCACAATCCTAACCTTGCTGCCCATTGGGGCTATAATAGCTGCAATTTGGCTTGCGCTTAAAATCATTAAAAAAGGCGGTAAGGTGGCAATATTTTACATCTGTATACTGGCATTCTTTGCGTACCAGTTATATCAATTCTCACAAGGGGGGTGACCGTGTGGTTAAGAGTAAAGGGTATGGATACTATCCAACCAATATTTTTCTACCCGATTGGGAGCAACCTGGAGGCAACGGAACTATTATTAGACTTGGGGAGGGATGAATATAAGGTAACTCGGGACATCGTTTGGGGTAGGCTTTATCACGTAAGCCGTTCGGATTTTGACATCATGAAGGCTTTTGTAGATAGCTACCGCCGGGAAGAAGGTAGGTTCCAAAAAATATGTATCAAACTTTCAGGAGGTGCAACAGCTTTAAACCGCCTTTCACGAAAAGTTTGGGGTTTGGCTGAAGACTCAACTAAATCATTAGAATCTCAACTTAAAAACCTCAAGCGTATCTTGGATTCTTATGAGGTTCGATATCCCGATTAAATATTTTTAAAATAATTCGAAATACCTCTTGACATAATGTAGTGCATGATATACATTAGAATCATGAGAGCAACAAAAACAACCACCAAGGGGGAAAAGTCATGAAAAGAATAATCAAGGTCAACAAATCAGGCATCCAGTACCTCACCAATTACAACACATCCGACGCTTCTGCCGAATTCGGCACGAATTCCGAAGAAGCCGTGACTTTTTCCCCTTCGCAGACGGACGAATTTTATGCAGCTAAAGCATTATGCCAAGGCCACATTTTCACACAATCTTTAAAAGCCGACAAATGGTCCATCGACAGTGAGCACGATCATACGGCTAAATCCCACATTGATCGGCGTACACGCGGCTTCGTAGAACAGATCAGATCAGAGCGTAAAGGCTTTGTCGCACCTAAATCAGACCGCAGAATCCGACAGGCTTTTGTTGCATTTTATCGTACAGTGGAGCAAAATCATCATAGTGCTGAGTACCTAACACCATCTTTAATATCTCCAAATGTTTGGTCCAAACGGGAAGAAAAATTGTTCCATAAATTCAACCAATTAAGGAGGTAGACCATGCACAATTTAGACGCCAGTTTTGAAAGGGTTTTCCGGGCAATTAATACGACAGGATGTTTGGACGATTGCATCAGCATTACGCACAACGAGATTTTCAACAAAATGCGGAATCTTTTGGCTGATATGATTCATGTTACGGATTCTTTGGGTGCCCCGGCTGATAAACTTATCCAATCCGCTTTAAGGATGTACCAGGATGAGAAGGAGGATATCTATTGAAGATCGAAACAATTTATACCGACAAGGAAACTCAAGCGAATTTGATTTTCGGGTTGCTTATGGTGCGCATCAATACTTGTTGGTCCTGCTGCGGCTCTCCACAACCGGCAGAGCTTGTTGAATTCTTCGGTGCAGGTGGTGATAACCCTATAAAATTTGCTTTTGGACAGAACATCGTGGACCTCATGGAAACTCTTGATTCTCGGCGTACTGTCTTGCGTAATGCGTTGGTTGCTGAAAGATCAAGGGTTTTGCGGGGGTTGCACATATCCTCCATTAGTTATAGGAGCTACGTAGATTTAGATAGCTCTTGGGGGGATTTTGTCTTTGAGGCTGAAAACTTGTTTTATCAATATGCTAAAACGTCATTAGATACTTACATATTAAACTATTGGGATTTTATGTTAAAAGCTTATTCTTAAGGAGGCTTTATGAAAAACCTACCATGTTTAACTTTTTTTAAAGATCCCCGATACCTCAACATCATTTGGGAGTTCGATAAAAGCGGAAAGTTGGTGCGGTATATTGTAGATCCGGGGGGATCAGTTGAAGCGTCTCCGGTATGCGATGAATCCGGCGATGAGGTTTGTTATTTTTCTTTTTACCGAAATTTTGCGGGCAGGGCTTGGGAGTATCGGGATGATGCGTAATTACGATAGATCAGAATTAGAATTAATGGATGATTTGGAGAGGTTATCTAATAATTATTGTCCAAAATGTTTGATCCGTATGTCGCAGCATATGCATGTTAGGGATGAGAAGTTGAGACGATTGCCCCCGATGTGCAGGTATTGCGATTCATTTTGGACTGTGACGGGGGCTTACGGTGACGTTGTACTGCAGAATTTAGGTGCATCGACGGAAAAGAAACGCCAGTATGACGAAATTGTAGCTCAAAATAAACGGATTATGGCTAAAAAATAAGGAGGATATCATCATGGCAACATCTTTAGATGCAATAAATGATCGACATGTTTTAAGTGATTTCGACGATGCATTAGAGCTTTGTTGCAAGTTGAACCATGACAGCCTCATAACTGCTGATAAAATTTATGACGAATTGAAATTTCTCACAGAAAAAGTTGTGGGTGGCTATGTAATCCGCGTGTATAATGCGGATCAAAAATTCATTGGGTTTATTTAAAGGAGAAATTCATGGCGAATGAAAAGCAGGAGTTAACCAGTAAATTATTCCAACTTTTAGGGGCCTACGAAGCTGACACTGAATTGATTGAAGATACAAGTTTGCAAAATTATTTCGAAATGTTGAACGCAAGATTGAGGAACATTGCCCTGCAGATAAATCAACTCACAGACTGAAAGGATTTTTATGGCAGAAAATAAAATTAAAAAACCGTTGGCAGCTCTGCATATATGTGTGATGGATATGTCCGATATCGTTTCTTCTTTGGACGATAAAAAGCACAAAGAAATTAAAAAAGAATTGAACGAGCATCTGCTTAAAATGCGTGATATTGCTCTTGCTTTAGAGTCCGAGCGTAAGAAAAACGCCAGGTTTAGAGCATTGGCTATTCAAAAGAGGTAAACCTATGTCAAGAGAAATGGAATGCCCAAACTGTGGAGCATTTTTGCACGAATTCGATCCTTCAAACCAAAAACATGAGGTAAAAAATTATACTAGGGAATTTACTGTAATCTCACAACATGAGTGGAAATGTTCTGCTTGTAGTTGGCTTTGGTCTGGCGATACAGTAACCTATTTTAATCAGGACGCTATTAGCGGGGGTTGATTATGCTGTTGACTATAAACTTAGAAGGTATGCAAAAACCTGTATCACCCTGTAAAGATTGTAAATATAAATTGAGGCATAAAGACCTATGCTTGGATTCCGGATGTGAAAAACCATATTGGTATAGCCAGACGCTGCACAATCCATGGTATAAAGACGATTGTCCAAGCTTGGGCGGCGTGCCAATTCATGCTCGACCAGCAAACGCCCAATTCCAAGAAGATTCAGATTTATATTAATTAAAAATAATCCTTGACATTGTGCACTACATGCTATACATTAGATTTACACACTAACGAGTGGAAGGCATTTACCGGCTTCCACTCAAATCTTTTAGTGTCAGGGAGGTGGTAAAGTTTGGCAGTTAAAGAGGATTATAAATTCTGGTCTACACGTAAAATGCCTATTAGTTTATATAACGAAATTAAAATATTAGCTGCAACTCACAATATACACGTCTATATTATCGTCGTCGCTGCAATTCGAGCTGGCTTGCATAACGTGACAGTGCGGCTAATGAAGGGTAAGAGGGTGCGATAGTGGAAAATATAATTGGTGCACTGTTTTACATCGTGGTAGAAGGGTTAAGTATTGTAGCTGGTGGAATTGGGCTTGCAGTTTGTTTGATGTTTATTGCATATGTTTTTTCAACAGCTTTAGCGCCTAAGCGTTAAGGATTCACAAAAGGGGGGTTTTATGTTTATTCCAACATGGATGGTTTGGTCTTTATTTGTCGGCTTGCTGACGATGGTAGGCATTTCGTCATACCTAATCTATGCTTATATCCAAGCACTTGAGATGATTGAACACCTTGACCGGTATACGTATTTCCCGGATGGTGAACGATGAGTGCAGTCAATATCGACAACAGCAATCTGAAACTATTATTTGGCTGTGAAGCTTCTTATGTTTTGTCTCATGTTTACGGGCTTGGAGCGAAAAATGATGACGGTGTTTTTGGGGGTTTGGGTAATCTTATCCATGACGCTTTGGAAATATTTTTCACGACAAGAAATATGTATAAAGCCCTGATATATATTGAGCGGAATTATAGAAGCTTCACACCACCTGGTTACGCTCCCGATCCAAAAGACAAAAAGGGGGTTCATTTCAATTCCGTTCTGACTAACTTTGAGTCATATTGTAAAGCTAATCCTCCTGCTACTTGGCCGTTTGATGTAATTGATACCGAAAGAACGGTAGGAATCCAAATAGCTCAAGCCGTGAATTTCTGGTTCAAACGGGATATGGTGGTTAAGTATAAAACTACCGGAGATTATGCCCCTGTAGACCACAAGACCCGGTGGGGTCAAATCAATCACTTTTGGCTGAATAAATTCGAAATGGAATCTCAGTTCACCGGTTATCTGTGGGCATCAAAATTATTTGGAAAACATGAGGGGTATGAAACAACTGATTATTTAGTAGGAAACATTATATCTATGGCACCATTGCCGAGTAGCAATAGAATATGCAAGCTACACGATATGAAATTTTCTGAGTGCGGTGGGTACCACCTCGATTCCCGATGGATATTTTTTCACCGAACGCCGGAACAGCTTGACGGTTGGAAGACCGCTGTAAAATTAATGATTCCTAAACTGCAGGATTACCAAAAACTGAAAGATTTTATTGATAAAGAAAGGAGGTCAGGTAAAGGGATAGATTACAAGCCACTGCATCGTTATCCAAGAAACGGAGCTTTTACAGGGGCCTGCACTTGGTGCGAATTTAAAGATTGGTGCCGCAAGGGGTTTAATCCTTTGTTTGCAGAAGAGTTTGTCCAACCAAAAGTTTGGGCACCTTGGGATGAAGAAAACACTATAATAATTGATCATTTTATTAATTGAAAGGGGGGATATGCAATTCCCAATCAAGCTTTTGGTAACCGGCAATAATGGTGCAGGCAAAGATACTTTTGCCGCCACAGCAGAAAAGCCGTTGCTTCTGCTGCATTTAGATTGTGTGGGCGCGGAAAGACCCTACTATGCAGCATCTAAATCAGTAGGTGATATCCAAAGCTATGTCATTGGCAACAACCATTTTGGAGAGGAGGTGAAAATTCGCTACCGAGACCTTGTAGCAAAAGATGGCGGCGCTATCCGGGTGGAATACTGGCGCTCAGATGATCTACGAGAACCTTGGGTTGCTGGGCATTTCGAAACACGGCTGCGAATGCTCCGAGACGAAACGTGGAAGACTGTGGTTATCGGCTCTTTGTCTGCCTTAACCATTGAAGCTTTGTCTTATGAGGAATTTGTAAGCAACTCGGAAACAAAGGATCAGCGGCAGTGGTACCAAGCATGCACCAAGTTTTTGGAGCGTGTAATCGTAAGTTCTGGTGCCTTGCTATGCAACGTCATCATGCTATGTCACATTCAGTTGAGAGATGTTGCTGATGAGGGGGTAATTTATAGACTGCCGCAAGCCCCCGGCCGCCTTGCCACAAATATTGGGCAATTTTTTAGCGAGATTGTAAGAGTTTATGTGGAGGATGATGAACACGGAAATCCTGTACATCTATTACAAACAAGACAATCAGGCAAACACATTGCTAAGAATCATGTAAACGCCCCGAATCCATGCGAACCTACTTGGAAAGCGTTTTGGTCAAATTCTGAAGATTAATAAAAACTCCTCAAACAAATAAAAACCTAAAAAACGGAGCATTAAAACTATGTCGTACGATGATGAATTAGATTTCAGTTGCTTTGGTGATGCAGACACAATTATTGACTGGGAAGACATCCCCACAAGTAGCATTTTTCCGTCCCTTAACGGGATCTTCCAAGTGTTGAGAATGGCCCCAATGGCTTCAAAGAGAACCGGCAAAGCCATGCTTAAAGTGGATTTCCGTTGCTTGGAGCCCAAGAAGTATGAGGGCATGTTTTACACCACCTACATGGTATTGGGTTCAGACCACGACCCCACTTGTAAAGACGGAATTAAACCAGGACCCCCAGGAGTTATGCCTCTACAGCAACTTCGGGTTGCTTGTAATGTTGGGAAAGATGTGCGGACTATTCAGCAAGTTGTTGGATTTTTCAACGCATCTAACCCGGCTTGTGGGCTTACTATCTTGAAAAAAATTCGAGATGGTGAAGAGGACAATGACATTGCCAGAAATGGTTATTGGGCACCGGGTAAAAACAAGATCGGGGAGCTGGATAACGGCCCTAAGAAGCAGCAGCCAGCTAAAAGGGGGAGACCTGCACCCCAACAGCGACCCCCTAAACCGGCAGCTCCGAAACACAGTGCGCCACCTCCATCAATGCCCAAAGCGCCGCCTGCTCAAGAACAACGGACATTTCCCGAAGATTTAGCGACAATGGAACAAGAACCTGATGGGGGTGTGACAATACCATGCACCATTTGTGGTGAAGAGATCCACGCTGACCATTATACAGAGCACCTGCGGAAGTGTGAGTCCAACTAAATAAGAAATTTACAATGGGAAAGGAGGCCGGGGGTGGAAACATCCCCGGTTTTATTTTATGGCAGACAAATCATCTTTAGAGAAAATTGCAGATGACCATATCAATTGGTACTTCAGCCGCTTCGAGTTGCAACAAGAGTGTTTCACTAAAATTATGAAGCAGCTTGCCCGAGACAATTTTATCCACGGATATAAGCACGGCATCGAGCACATGGAAGAGATATTTGGTACCAAAAAGGATGAATCATGAGGAAATTAAACTATCAACCCTGGTCTCAGACTACTACAAACCCCTCTTGTGAAGGGCCAATGGATGCAAAAATTCTGTTCTTGGCAGAAGCGCCAGGCCAAACAGAAATGCAGCTTAATCGACCACTTTGCGGGCAATCCGGGCAGAGGTGGAATACTTGGCTGATGTTTACTGGAATCCATCGAGTTGAATGCCGGATTGAAAATTTTTATCCAGATCGGCCTAAGAAAAATGATATCAGCAGCATACCTACAGATGATCTAATTTGGTGCATCAATCATTTGCATAATCGAGTTGCAACGATGCCTAACCTAAGGGTGATAGTGCCCATGGGGAATTACGCACTATTTGCCCTACTCCAAAAGGGGAAGGTAAAAGCAGGCCTTAGAAATGCTTACAAGTACACGCAATACAACATAACAGATGCTGAAAAGAAGGCAGGTATCACCCAAATGCGGGGAAGCCTATACCCCTTCCAAGATTTAAATGGGCGTGAGATTAAGATTATACCAATGATCCACCCCGCAGCCACCCTAAGAATGCCCATGTGGGCTAAATCCTGCGTAGCGGATTTACTGAAAGTTCAACGGGAAGTGAGGTTTAAACAGATAATCCAAATAGAGAGGAAGCACATTACAACAGCCGATGAAGATTTAGTTGCAGGCTACGCACAAAGAGTGTTGGACATGGGGGATGCTCATTTAGCCTTAGATATTGAAACAAACCGTAGAAGTCACATGACTTGCATAGGGTTTGCTCACAGCCCTGTGGAATCATTTACAATTGATACTACTACTAAGGCAAAGTTAGAGCAATTCATGCCTTATATAAAGCAGATCTGCAGCAGTGATACCCAAAAGATTCTATGCAACGGTCTGTATGACAATTACTGGTTGGATGGCTATCACGTCGGTCTGCATAATTATACTTGTGATGTCCAATATTTACACCACGCAATCGACCCGGTTAACAAACATAGCCTGGATTTTTTGACCAGCTTGTATACCTACATGCCATACTGGAAAGATGAAGCTAAGGATTCAGAAAGTATTCAAAAGTATTCCGGTAACATAGAGGCACTGCTGGTCTACAACGGGATGGATTGTTGTGCTACTTATGAAGTCTGGTTTGCACTTAAAAGGGCAGCAGAGAAAATGGGGATGTTTGAATTTTACCAAAAAATGTATGTCGAGCTTATGTGGGCAATGCACAAGATGTCCTGCCACGGGGTAAGAACTGATGTAAAAGCCCAAAAATCGTGGTCAAAACAGCTAAAGGATGAGTTGGAGGATATCAGAAAAGAACTTGAAACTGGTGCAGGGGAAAACTTGTTTTCCACGAAAACCAAAGCTAGTTACCGAGATCCTACAAACGAAGAATGGGATCTGCTTTTGCTGCCTGAAGAGATTACATACTCTGCTGACGGCGTGCCTAAAGCTAAACATATCGACAAGGCTAATCGAACAACCCTTATTGAAAAGCAAAAGCTGACCTACATGATGTCTGGTGCCTATGCTGGCAAGATCCGCTTTTCGATTGACGAAGACCAAAAAGGTTTTTCTCGAACAAAACTTGAGAAATTTTTCTTTAAAACCCTGGGCATCCCTAAACAGACTAAGTATAACCCCAAAACGAAAAAGCGTGGGGTTACTATGGATGTGAATGCCCTTTACCATATGATTCGAACCTACCCCGAAAAAATGGGCCCCTATGGTAAGTTGCTGCTGAAATATCGAGAGAAAGAAAAGCAGCTTGGGTATTTGAAGGGGGCCTATGACAAAGACCATCGAACACGAAGTGGATATAAGCCTATTACAGAAGCAGGGCGGCTATCCAGTAGCAAAAACCCTAAAAATACAGGGTTGAACCTTCAAACAATCCCACAGTAGGGGGAAGTATGAACAGAAAAAATTTAGATCCAGAGTTGCAGGAAGTGCTTAGGGCAAAAGAGAAGCTTGTAAGCGAAGCAAAAAAGCTTAATTACCGATTTAAATTCCTCCTCATGATTGTAAACCATCCCGATCTGGCCGTAGAAAATGAATATAAAGTGTGGAAAAAGCACACTACACCGAATTTTGCCGAAGATTTAGGGGTTTGGGTACGAGATGTTGAAAAATTTTACCAACAATTTTTTGCTAAATATGGGGGTCAGCATGAGGGATAGCGTATTATACCTTACACTTAAATTGTACCTTTGTAATGCAGCTATTTGGATGGTCCTTAGTTTTTGCTTTATGCTGGTCACAAAAATTGACTTGATGATGGGAGGACCGCCTTGGTTCGCTTTTGTGCCCAGCCTGTTGGCGTCCTTACCCGCATTAATCGCCTTTTTGATTGTGTTTCATGGCCATAAAATATCCATTGTTTCTCTAGAAGGGGGGTTTGATGAAGGCGGGGCATAAATCACAATTATACATTGTTGTAGTCGTTATAATCATGTGTATTTATTACATTAAATAGTAACCAGGAGGTTTAAACCTTAGATGAGGATTCAATTAAATGACCCCAACAAAAAAAGAAAAAAATTTTATAAGGCAATTCGTTTTTTGGGCTATGTGCTCATTATTTGCTCTTTGGCTGGTAGCGGGATCATTGCTTTTAAGTTCATCCGGGATACGATCCCACAACTCAGAGTTTGTTGCTGCGAAACCTGCCCTGAAACCATACCCTGCGGGGATCTTCGAGAGGTGGGAGAGCACAAAAACTAAAAAAGTTTGGTCGAATGTACGTGAATTAATGGCAAACGATAATCCACAACAAGAAGGAAATTATTATGGCCGGTAAAGGGAAAGATAGTCCGATTTTTGCATATATCTTGGTGGCTTTAATGGTCTTGGCCTACTTTTGGCTTCAAGGCGGGGGTCAAGCCCCATCCATGCCGTCTTTACCATCAATACCATCAATATCATTTTAAAGGAGGTTTACCTTGGGCAAAAAAGTAGGGGGTTCCAGTTTAGGGATGATCGTATTAGCCGCGTTTATTATCATCGCTTGCATAAATACATGTGAAAAGCGGGGAACGTCCCCCATGTTTCGGTGGAGTCAGATTGATACTATGACTTCAGAAGAAGGGAGTGGGTAATGTTGGTGCCAGATAAGCCCTTTGAGGTTAGGAATGTCAATGATCTACGAGTTTGGATTGTGCAGAAAATTCAAGCACCTGAATCGCTGAATGAAATAATTTTTTATGTTTCTGAAGAAGTTCGAAATAAGTGGTTTTTAAATCATTACACATTGCCAGCCCTTTTTCATAATAGGGGCTACCGAGTCTTTTTCTCTAATACTGGTGGGGGTGTTTACCGCGTTAGTGTGCGTTTGCTTTAAGGGGGAGATTAAGTGGGGATTAAATCGACGTTAAACGAATTCTTTTTCAGACTATCGGCCTTTCTATTTGGGTTCGCTATATGCATCGGTAGCTGTTATCTAACCTGTAGGCATATTACACTTAATGATTCGATCCCCTCATTTTCTGGCTTTTGGTATTTAAACCCCGATGCTCTACTGACAATAGCTAAAGTTATCACGGTAGGCATCGGGATATCTACCGCTCAAGTTTATGGGGCTATTGTATTTCGTAAAACTCACGAATCTAAGTGGCTGTGGATGTATGTTATTGCTACAGTGTTGAGTATATTCATCTCAGCATTCACATTTTATACCTCAATTGAACGGGGGGCTGTTCAGGGCAAATATTCCACAGAAGAGTACCAAACCCTTTTAAAACAGAAAGAGTTTAAAATTCAGCGCCTCAAGCAGCTTGTGAATGATAAAACCAGAGAGACCAATGAACTTTATTCTGTTGGGCATAAAACGTCAGCAAGATTAAGGGCTGCAGAGTACGATAAGCGGATTGAAAAACAAAATGACCAAATAGATAAACTCAATGACCAAATTATTATTTACCAACAATCAACATCTAAAAATACTGTAACTGTTGAGAACACCTATAAAAATTTCTCGAAAGATTTTTTATTCATTTTTGGGGTAGGTGATCTACCTACAATAGAGTGGTTTGCGGCTACCTTAAAGCTGGGATTGTTGTTATTTTTCGCAGCAATCCCGGACCTTGTAGGCCCGTGGTTGCTTGCTTATGGGTATGTTCCAGGCAAGAATACGCGGCCATCAAAGGAAGAGGATATAACGTTAAGCCAGCGTATGATGCAGGGTTTATGGTATGGGCTTACCGGCCAGAACGAGCCACCGAAAACGGTAGACGAAGCGGCGAAAGAGCGCGATAAGCTTTTAAATACACCGTTGAACAAAATGGATACCAGCAAACTCAAGGGTTTGGTCAAAGATGCACCGAGCATCACCGATTATTTACCCACACTGGAAACCAGAATCTATTTGGTAGCCCCATCCGGTTCCGGCAAAACGGTTCTTATGCAGTGGCTCATCCGTAAAATGCTACAGAACGGGGAGTTTGTTGTTGGCCGGGACCGTTTAGTAATCATGGACCCTAAACCGAGTACCGCAGGTAAGTGGCCTACATTCGCTGAACTTGTGGGAACTGGTTATAAATTAGAGCCAATTTTGGCTAAGTACGACGAATTAAACAGTGTTTTCAGAAAGCGGTGCGATCTTCCAGAAAAAGAAAGGGGGAAGCAGCCTAAATATTTTGTGATTCAAGATGAAGTTTATTGGTGCTCTCTGGAGGCCGCTAAAGACCCATACAAGATCCAATTTGGAGATAAATATAGCTTCTTACTCACTCAAACACGTGAGTTTAATATGTTTTTCATTGCAGCAACACAACTGTCAACCGCATTGTCCGAAGGGACAAAAGGTCAGACAGGTGTGAAACGAAATTATGAGTTTTTGATAGAAATACTTTACGACAAAGCGCATAAATTCCGTTGTGCTCGCATGGCGGTATCTGGACTTCGACCTGAGTTTTACCGTATCCCCCACATGAAGGGTACGGCCCCCACAGCATCTTCCAAATTCTCTTTAAAAGCCATTGCTGCAAACGCAAAAACGCATGCTCCTACGATCACCGAAAATTTACGAAAAACTATCAGCCGTACCACTGGTACGCAGGTGGTACGCGAACGAGATTATCCTGACAAGGATGCTCCATTTTCCGACGGCGAAAGTCGGGGTGGTACGCAACTGGTACGTCCCAGCGTCCCAGCCCAATATTATTACGAAAATGACCAAAAAGTACCAGATGAGAAATGCACTACAGATTTACCTGGTACGCAAGTGGTACGTCCCAGCACGTCCCAGTCTTGGGTTGGAGCTTACAGTAACATTGTTACTGAACTGCAAGAGGAAGCCATTTTAGCCCAATATGACAACGGTGCATCTCACAATAATATTATCAAAAACGTGTTTAATTCGGACCCGTCACCCAAGACCCGTAAAATGTTGAAGGCGATTTTAATTAAAAACAACAAAATTAAGGAAAAATAAAAAATGGAACTTGCTGCAATCATATTTTTCATCTGCCTAAGTCTGCTTTGCATGGTAAAAATTTATAAGTTTTTGGCCCCTATTTTTGGCTGGGAAATTCCTGATTGTATAGTCAAAGATTCTGAAGAGAAGCCGCCTGAAGACCAAGAGGCGGTGTATGATCTCAATGGAAAATTAGTAGGTTACTACAAAAAGGAGGACCCCCAAGATGTCGCTTGATTCTATTCGACAAACGTACCTACCGGATGAGGGTTGTGTATTTGTAAAGGGGGATCTATCCCAAGCAGAGTCTCGGATTGGATACATGTACTGCAATACAGAGAGAATGGTTAAGTGGGCGAATATGTATCCAGATGAGTACGACATGCACTCTGACAACGCCGTAGATATTTTTGGTAAACATATTTTGGAGTTGTCTAAAGGGGAATTTAAGGGATACAGAAACATGGGTAAAAAGGTTGTCCACGCTGCTTGGAGAAAAATGGGTGGGGCTACTATGTCGGACAATATCCTCAAGGATAGTAAAGGCGAAGTTTACATGCACCCTACTCGGTGCCAAGACCTTATAAATAAGTATCTACAGTCAAAGCATGAGGTTAATGGCATATATTTTAGGAGGGTTGAAGAAGAGATTTATTCAAAAGGTTTCTTGATCAATTCCTGGGGCAGGCGCTATGATGTAAGGTACATCGACATTGATGATGCGCTACTTCGGAAGTGTTATTCTTTCTGGATGCAATCTGAATGCGCCGAGATTACGAATCAAATGCTTTTTATACCGGGTACTAAGTACTTGATAGATAACTATAACCGCCCGATGAATATGCAAATACACGATGAAGTGGTAGCCAGTGTACCGGCGCATGGCGTTTATGATTACTGTTGTCGGATGAAGGAATCTGTAGAAGTCCCTATTGAAACACCTAAGGGTCTTGGGCAGACAATGATTATGCCTTTGGAGTTTAAAATCTCTGACACTTTATATGGAGGCATTGAGTTTTGTAGAATGCCCCCGCAACAGGAATTTAACGAACAAATATCTGATTACTTGGGCGTAAACATATGAATGTAATGGTGGTTTTTATAACTGGGTTTTGGTGCGGGCTTATGTCCGCATTTGCCTTAATCGCGCTTGTTATGTAAGGGGGGGATGATGTCTCAGTATAATGAAGAATTAACCAATGTATTTAATCAGGTTAAACACCTAAGCGTCTCACACAAAACTTTAGTGCGCCAGTATACAACGCTTCAAAAAGATTATGATGAATTGTATCAATTGGTTCTAACCCTCTTGGATAGCATCGAAGATAAGGAACTCACAATCCATTCTTCCAGGCTACTAAAGATACGGGAAGAATGGCGTATAGACCGCCGTTTTGACGAAAAGACTGAAGAGTTGACCTTCAAAATGCTAACATTGAGGGATTAGTAATGGGCATACTCGATGATACGGGTAATCTGTTTAAGCTTTACGACTACATCTGTGGGGAAAGTGAATGCCCGAAACAATACCATTTTTGGGCGTGTGTGGCGGGAATTGCTGCAGCTTTGCGAGATAAATGTTGGGTTGAAATTATACCGGGTATGCCATTAAAGCCCAATCTTTATGTAGGCCTGATCGGGCCAGGTTCCTTGGGTAAAGGTTGGGCAATCTCTCAGATTGTGTCTATATTAAATGCTGCTACTGAAACGCAGACCTACCGGGGAAAACTAACCTATGCTGCATTGATTGACAAGCTGGGCAAGCCCTACACAAATGCTTTGGGGGAAAAGCGTTTGGCAAATCCGGTCCTCCTCTTAATTATGGATGAGTTGAAAAATGCTGTAGGTTCCAACAAGGCCCTGGTTGAAGAACTGGTTTCTCAACTCACGGAATTATACACGGCCACTAATTACCAACTCCAAACCTCAACAAGAAAAGATGGGGAGATCACCGTTGATAAATCATGTCTTTGTTGGCTATTCGGCTCCACACCAACTTGGCTTAAACATGTGTTAACACAAGACATTTTTGAGTCCGGCTTCATTGCTCGATGCTGTTTTATCCACGCCGGGTACAATTTAAAAAAACGGATATTAAAGCCGAGATATCCCGCTGATCGAGAAAAGATTTTTGACCATATTCAGCAAAGATTTTACCATATGACCTTAGCCTATCAGGGAGAATTTAGTATTACCCCAAAGGCTGAAGAGCTAATTTTAAGCTGGTACGATACACGGGATGCTCCACAAGAACGATTGTTGTATTCCATCTGGTATCGCCAAAAAGAATTACTGCTCCGCTTCTGCATGATTAATTGCGTAGCCGACGGTGGGGCCATGATGATCCAGCCGATCCATGTCAAGCGTTCAATAAAAATGGTAAAATTTGTTTTCCAAAACGCTGTACACCTTCTAACCAATGCTACCCAATCTTACGAAACAAGCTGTATTAGTGCTGTCGCTGAGAAAATCAAAGCTAAAATTGCTATTAAAAAATGCGATCTGAACCGGTACTTCAGTTCCAATAGGGGGTTGTCTGCTCAAAGAGTAAACAAGGCTGTAGCTGATTTAATTGAGCAAGATCTTGTCGAAACTAAACGTAGTCCACAAGGTAGGGGCTTAATCTACATGTGGAAAACTCCAAAGGAAAAGCCGAATGCCCAAGCCGAAAATTACGATAAAAGGTGAAATTGTTTTAGAGGCGTTGCAACAGTTCCCTGAAACCCCCACCCAAACACTGGCCAAGATGATCTACCGGGATAACAAAAAAATATTTTTGCATCAGGAATCTGTGAGGGGGTTGATTAGGTATTACCGGGGACAGTCAGGTAAGTCTCATAGGAAATACATAGCAAATAAAGAACACCTTTCAAAACCGGGAAGTATCAGTCCATTTGAGGCTTTACCCAAAGGGATTGAGTCCCTTGAAACCCCTAAATTTAGAGTACTTAAGCACGAAAAGAGTTTGGTAATTTCTGATCTGCATATTCAATGCCATAACGAGCAAGCTTTGTTTGCAGCTCTGGAATATGGTTATAAGAATAAGGTCAATGCAGTAATTATCTTGGGGGATTTAAACGACTTCTATGGAATTTCGACCTTTAACAAGAACCCATATGAGCGGGACTTGTTGAATGAACTTCAGGTTACCCATAAGATCTTAGCTATTATGCGGAAGGGTTTCCCCAATTCTCGAATCTATATTAAACAAGGAAACCATGAAGATAGACTAAGGCGGTTCTATATGGTTAAGTGTCCAGAATTGCTAGGGATTCCTTACTTTGATTATAAATTTCTTTTGGGCTGTGACAAGCATAAAATAGATCTGATTGATTCGTCTACCATTGTAAAAATAGGAAATCTTAACCTACTTCATGGACATGAGTTCGGGAGGTCGTTTGGTTCTGCCGTCTCCCCGGCAAGAAGCCTTTACCTCAAGACTAAATCAAATTGTTTACAGGCACACCATCATAGGGCAAGCGAATATAGTGAGAGGGATTTAAACGGAAATAAAGTGACCTGTTATTCCATCGGGTGCATGTGCTCTTTACGACCTGATTGGAAACCTATTAATCAGTGGGAGCATGGATTTGCTTTAGTTGAATTGATTGATAGTGAAACAGGGGATTTTGCAGTCCAAAATAAAACAATACAAAATGGGAGGGTTTTTTAAATGGCACAATTACTTAATAGCGAACAATTAGCTTTTTATAATTATACCAAACGCTTAAGAACCTTGCAGAAAGAAAACTATAGATTAAGATCTGAAAATGATAAACTTAAAGAAGAGTTGAGTTATTACAAAGAATTAGAAGAGTTTGAGGAAAAAATACGTGAAGGTGTGTTGGACTAAAAGCGAAAAGCCCCGGTGATTCAGGCCGGGGCTTCTCCATCCAAGCAAGTATGTAAGTTCCTTTTTGTCCTATAAGCTATCCCTTCGTTATTGCGTACCCTAAATTGCATATGATTCCTACCAATACAAATATAAGCGTGATTAAAATTTGTGTAAAGCGTTTTTGGTTGAATTTTTGTTGTTCCCTCATTGCATGTATTTCCCCACTTTGTTTATCAATTTCCCGCTCAATGTGAGATATCCGTGACTCAAAGCCCGAGTGTTGAGAACATAAAGTATCTGCCATCATTCCTCTGCTTGTTCTTCTGCCGCTTCAAATGAATAGAACTGTGCTGCGTCAGCTTCTTGGGTATTTTTCATAGTTTCCGAAACAGCCTTCTGTTGTCCGATTTTTCGTAATGCCATTCCTAACTTCGGACCAATTCCAGTGAATATTCTGCTTTCCGTTACACCGTCATAAAGCGCCCTTGTAAGTCGGGGGTTTGTCATAGCCTTTGCTAAAACTAAGGGCGACATCATAATAGCACCAGCTCCTGCTAAGGCCCCCACACCAGCTTTAGGATCGTCTCCTGAAACCATAGAATAAACCCCGGCGCCGGACGATCCAATAGCTGCATAAGTTTTTAGCTGAATGAAGAAAGACTCTTCCGGCTTGGTTTTCTCAATGGTGTCCATTGCTGTAAAAAGCTTTTTAACCTGGTCAACCTGCTTTTGATTCCCAAACAATTCTGTAAGCATTTCAGGCGCTTTAGCTTCAACCTTGTCAAATCTTTTCAACATCATATCTGCCTTGAAAACCCCCTGTTCGTCTGTGGCACCCGCAAACATTTTAAACCGGAGGGGTTTTAAAATCTCGTTTTCGTAATCCTTCATGAAATTTTGTTTAGGGACTTTGTAACCGTAATTCCCCGTTTCAGCTGGGGTTTTGGCCGCCAGATAGAAAGCATCCTTGACCTTCATGAGGGTATCGTATGATGCAGCAGGCTTGCCCATAGTGGGGTCCATCATATCCACCACGGTACCGGGCTTGTTTTTTAACGCTCGGCGCATGGACTTCATGGTTGCATTATGTAATACATCCTTATACTTACCATTAAATTGGTTGGCAGTGTCTCGGATATATTTCAACCCCGGCTGTTGATCTACAAATTGGTCAAATGGTTTTTCCAGGGAGGACTTCATGAAGGATAAACGCTTGTTGTATAGTTCATCTGTTTGACTGTAATTGGAGTTGAGAATCCTTAGGGTGGAATCTACGTCTACAGCATCAAGATTTTTCCAAGCTTCTTTATCAGAAAACTTAGGTAGTGCCCCAGCAGCTTCGGCTTGCCTGTATATCCGAACCATGTCGGCGTCTTTAGTTTTAGCGAGAGCGTTCCTAAATTGGGAACCATTAAACTTTTTGTCGACTTTGGCCAAGCCTTTTGCGTATTGGTCATAGAGATACGCCTTATGGGCTTCTACGGGTTTAAATAGTTCCTTGGGTTCCGGCGTGTTGCCCAACACCCGATTCATAAAAGCCCCAAATTCAGGACCAGTTTTTTCCTTAGCGGCCTTGGCTACATAGGTCTCTATAGAATCCTGAACATGTTTTACATTCCTTGCGTCAAACTGCCGGAATTTTGTAGACCCAGTTCCAGATCGAGCGATGGATTCCATGTGGTAGACAAGGCCTTTTTCTTCCGGGTTGAGCTGGGCTAAGGATAAACTAAATGGATCTTTACCTTTCCAGCGATACCATTTCTTGGATGCTTGTTTATCGGGCGCTTTAGCTAAAACTGATTGAGCCGCCTCAACACCTTTAGGTACTGTCCGGGGCATTAAAATACGTTTGGCTCCAGCTAAGATACCCTTCCCCATACCGTGGAATACAGAACCAACAGCAATATCGGTAGCCCCTGCAACACCACCTGCTTTAATATCCTGCCATAAGGAATCTAATTCAGGGTCGGTACCGGCACGCTCAATCTGTCTTGCAGATAATTCCCCCATGGCTGCTGAAGCCCCGCCAATAGCCATTTGGGGTAGGAAGGCCATACCCCCGGACGCCGCCCCTGCAGCTATTGGGAGTCCGTATCTGGCACCAGCCGCAGCAACATCCTTTCCCCGCTGGATCTTTTCTTCGGCAGGCATTTCCGGTTTACCTGTGATCGTGGATATTGGGGGACCACTATCTTGGGGAATCGCTTCTGCCGTAGGTTGGAACTCCGATACTGGTTTAAAACTTCGGGTGAAGTTGTCCTTTTTCGTCGGTGTGCTGGGTACTTCTGCTACTGGTTTAAAATTTGCCATTGGCCATTCCCCATATATGTTGCTTTATTTCCATCTGCATCCTGATAAACTTTGCCGGTTTTGAGTGAGTCACCGCTCAATACTTTATGATTCTTCTTGTCAGCAGGAACCGTACTTTGGTGTGAAACACCAAGGTCGGGTGCAGCCTGTTTTTGTTGCTGTTTCTTATCAGCCGTATCTTCCAGGCCAAGATAGGTTTTGATATTGGGCATTGATTTTAAATCTTCAACCAAAACTTCTAATTCAGTCGTCTCTCTACCTGCTGCCTTTTCTGCTGCGATGGTATTCAATGTTCCGTCTACAATAGACTGTTGGAAGTCGCTGAATTTAGAGATAAAGGCAGTAGGGCTTTCAGTCATTGCAGGCTGTAAGGCTTGTGCTAAAGCCACTTCTTTATCTGACATTTGTTTACCACGAACTTCGTACATAGTTTCCAGGAACTTAGCGACAGACGTTCTAAGCTTAATCCTTTGTTCATTGGGCATAATTCCCCAATCGTCTTGTAGACGGTTAAGGTATTCCATCTTCCCAGTGGGCAGCTTGCTTATATCTGCATCAGGACCTAATCCAGTAAACCCAGCGATAACATCCATTGCTCGCATACCGGTATCAAGAAATGTTTTCCCCCCGGCAACAGCCTTAGTTACTGCAGCCGTTACCTTAGGTTTCTTGATTTCTTTGGTGGCTTGCATCACTGCGACCTGACGATTAAACTTTCCACCGAACGTTGCAGCCTCAACTTCCTCTTGAGCGTAGCCTTTAGCCTTAACCTCACGAGCAATCTTATCAGAATCCATTTGATGGTATTCATCGTTTAAGCCATCAAAGCGGTCCAGGAACGGCTGTAGTCTTTCAGGTACAGCATACCCTTCACCACGCATTCCATGTAGCACAAATCCAGCCATAGCCTTGTCAGCATCGGCTTTTGGATAAAGTTTGGATATAGATTCTCTCAAAACAGGATCATTGTAATATTTTCCGAAAGTCGTCTCGGAAATTTGGTTCTTTTCATCAACGGACAGATCCCGTAAGTTCCCAGCGCTATCAGGCATCCAGCCGGTTTGCATGGTAATGTTCTCAACAATCTTGCTGGAAGGCATGTTAGGATTAGCTTTTTTCATTTGCTTGTAAGCGTCATACCACCCGGCCTCTTCACCGTAGTGTTCGCCAATATCAATCCCGGATACCTTCTTTGCTAGCATTCTTTGAGTGAAATCGGGGGTAAATAGTTCATCCATATGCTTCTTTAATTCAGGAGGAACCATGCCATCTTGGATAGGCTCTTGAGGTGTGGCTCCTTGTAAATCTAATGCAGGCCCTGCAGGATCATTTAAAGGATTGTCCGGCGCCTTTTGTCCTGGCTCAGTAAACCCCAATTTTTCAGCTAAAGTTTGATCTAATGCTCTGCTTAACTTTTGATCCCTGGAGGGCGCGCCAGCAGCTACACGGTACGGGGTTACATCAATTCCAACCGACATAGCTTCCGGGGATAGCTTTTCAATCTGCTGAGTGTTACCTTCCTTCAGAGCATTATCCAAAAGTTTTCTATAGGCTAATCGGTTCTCCTTCTCCCTGGGATCTTCCTTTTCTTGTACCGCTTGAGGACGTTGCTGCAACCCTGGGGCGGCCGCTGCAGCGCTTCTTTGTGCTGCGGCAGCAGACGACATAACACTTGATAATAATGACATAATTTCACCTTCTTATAAAAAGGGTAAACTCATCCCGGCATTAGTCCCGCCACTTTTACCCTTGGCATTTACATTGCCTCCAACAGCGGCACCTAATCCGCTGGCAACAGCCCCTTGTGTCCCGCCAATAAACTGCGGGATAATAGAGAGAATTGTTTGAAACATTTGTTGTTGCCTGTTTGCCGATTCATTTGCAAAAGTTGGAGCAATTTGGCTTGTTTGGTGCTGACCCATCATACGGGCTTGCGCCATTATATTTTCGCCTTCAGGGGTGCCCATGAGCCTTGATTTAACGAGTTGCTCTTTAGTGTTTTGCAAGGCCCTTCCTTGCGCCAACCGCGATTGACTGATGGCCGCTGAAGGGTCCAATTTATTATAAGGCGTTGCCCCTTGGCCTTTTAGAAGACCAGTCAAAGATCCCGCAAAAGATCTACGTAAATGTCCCTGTTCGTTCATTAATTGTGAAGCCATCTTTTGCATTTGAGTTGCGGCTTCAGATGTTTGCGAACCGCTTGACTTACTACTTGATTTACCACCTGATGCACTTCCACCCATTATACACCAATCCTTTCATTTAACCGGTACATCTTTGATTGTTCAAAATTACCTTTAGATAATAATACAAAAAACACATTATCAACACCGTAAATGTGGGGGACAAAACCAGTTACTTCATATCCCATGGAACGGTGCACTTTTAGCTTATCCTTCTGCCAAGTGGTTCCTAAGATATAATCATAATGACAAAAAGCTAGCTTATAAACCAGCGTTGTTAATTGCACCCCCCGCTTGGAAGATCGTAGTGGATCGGAAAGCCAAAGACCGCAGATAAGTGTCCGATCCGTAGGGTGGAGCGATGATGGGTAAGCCCACCATGCGAACTCGATTTTGTTTTTGCTGTTTAAAGCGTATATGAAAGTTGTAGGGGGTTTGAACGTTTCGAACATCTGCGAAAGACTGCGGCTTGCGGGTTCCAGGATGTCGCTCAATTCTCCGGTTGCGTGTAAATCAATCCACCAATGTAAGAGCAAAAAATCTTCGTTCTCGTTGCTGGCATACAGCCTCAAGCGTAGCTTTTCGGCTTGCTTGCGCAACTCATCCGGTATTATCATCTACTCCCCCCTCTATTTACAGCAGTTATATCTAACTCTAAGCTGTGGATCGTCTGGAACATTTGGTTCCAGTCAGAATCAATTGTCAGCCCCTCAATGCGCCCCTTTTTGGTAATTCCAATTTCAGCCTGAAATCTGCTGGAATCGGATCTGTTGAATACTTCGATGTCCGGCCCATCTACAAAATGGAGTGTTCCCACCATATTTTGGCTGTTCGGATCTATATCGTAGAAAAATCTATTGACAATGTAACTACTCGTAAGTGATTCTAATAATGTAGAATATATGTCAAAATAGATTTCTTGTCCATAAGACCTGAATCTACCCGGGATGGGTTTTACTTTGCCGTTGATAATCAAACGTAATGTAACGGCATTGGCTACAAGTTCAAATTTTGTGAAATAAAGGCCATTGGCAAGGGGGCCTGATAGGTAAAGCTCATCCAACCGGCCTACCCTTTGGATATCAAAGTCTTGGACCCTGCGGTTGGCGGCGCTGAACGTTCCCAGCGTAATGTAGCTGCCGCCAACAAATTTTAAGAATGTGATTATGCTAAAGCCTAAACTGTTGCCATCTAGCAGGAACCTTTCAAACAAATAGACAGCCTGTACTGATTCTTCCATTAATCCTGATAGGTTATAGCGAATGCCACTGACATTATCTAAAACTGCGGGGACTGACTTCTTTTTCCCATTGAGGTATACATCCAGGTTCAGTGGGCTTGCTATCAACTCAATGTTGTATATCGCCAGGTCATTAATAGATCCGTATGTTATCTGCAAGGATACTACCCTACCAAGTTTCTCTATTTGGGTAGAGTCGCAAATCCTTCCAGCTAAAATATCCGTGGTGAATATCTCTGCAGTGCCCGCCCCGGTAAGCTGCAGATTAATTGTGGCTGTGGTACTATTTCCTCCAAGGTCATAGTTTAGCCTATCGAGAGAGTATACCGTCTCTAAGATGGAAGGAGGAGCATCCAAGAAATTAAATTCCACCCCGGAACCACCTTCCATGATATGTCCCTCAACCTGGAAATTTTCTTGTCCGAATCTGCATTGTAGCATTACCGGTTTAGCTTTTAATTCCACTCCGGTCAACGTAGATCCAGTACTTGAAAATGTTCCATAAATATCAATGCCCTCTAATACCCCAACTCTATCTATCTCGTATTGATAGTGGGACTCTGCAGCTGTAGCGTCACTGCCTATAAATATCGGCGTCGATCCGTAGAAGTTAATGTAGGTATTCCAAGTGAAGCCATTAGGGTTACCCAATATTGTAAGCCGCTCAAACATGTAAGCTTTCTGAACATCCGGCTTTTGATGTTGATTTTCGTAAAAGCTGGCACCGCCCAAGTTCTGCCGGAAATAACCTTCAACCGCTGTTTTACGATCTGCGTAATTTATGATCATTTTTACAACGGAGCGTTCTACAGTAATACTATTAAATTTCAGGTAGTTTTGCGAAAGCTGCCCTGTGATGTAGAACTCTTCCATGGGACCAATTACAGCCATTGCGGTACTTTCATGTCTGCGCGATATGGAGTTGAGGGACATTAAGAAAGTGTCGGCACCATTAAATTTTTTGAAGTAAAGCGTGTGGTTTACTCCAAATGTGGCCAAATCAACGCTACACCGTTCGTATTTGTAGATCTTGCCATCCTTCTCCGCGTCAGCCTCATCTAGGCGAAATTTTAAAACACCCGGGCCTGTGGATAGATGCCCATTAATTTCAATAGGATCGTCACCGATTAGCTTCATTGTTACTGGGAAATACTCAATTTCTATCGAATATATGTGGATTGCAGCTTGAGTCGTGTCTGCGAATATTAGGATGGATATATCGTTGCAAACAATATCCATGTCGAAAGCGGTGGTCCTTTTGCCCGAGTTTGTAGATAGGGTACCGGCAGAATCAATCTTACCATTGCAGATAGTTTGTACATAAACATTCGCGCTACCACCCACATCTGCAGATACAATTATCCGGGAAACTCTAGATGTTGTTGGAAATTCAATCCCACGGGTTTTAATTTCAAATGGCACTGCTGAGGTATAATCGGCATACCCTGCGAATTGATCCTCTAATTTTAAAACTCGACCACCAGATGATATAGCCACATCATCAGCTTTAACATCATAGTATATTGCTCTACATGGAATGCCTAAATCCCTAACACGCCCAGTTTCTAAATCTAATCCAAACGTGGAGTTGATGCTTCCGAACAGATACTCCCCATCTGCAAATGTTGCATTGTTTTGGTATGCCCCAATGGGAGAATAATTCTCTGAGAATTCTCCATTAAACAATGGGCGTAAAGCTCGGTGGCCCAAGATTACGGATTGGGCGCCTCCTGTAAATATTCTGATTCCATCGGATGCTTGCCAGATGATTCCTTTGGCGGTGGGCACTACGGATTGGGGGCTTTTAGTTCCCGTCACCCCGGCAAGCTGCCGCACAAAATATGGGTTATCTCCATAGATTTGATATACATTGTATTCCGCTATGGCGTAGAGATCACCGCCGAATATCACTAAACGCTGGATGGGGTTGTCGCTGCTGGAGACCTCTATGTAATTCTGGACTGATTCAGGGTAGCCTATTCGGGAATAATAAACTCGGCCGTAACCACTATTCACCCAAAACATAGATTGATTAAATGGTCCCGCACAATCATCGAATGTAGTTTGTGGAGCACCGTTCCCGTAGGATATGAGCGTTGTGGATAAAGCGCTGTCAGAGAAGGTATCTACAAATGTGGTTTGGCTTCCTCCTATTTGAGTGAGGTAATAAAGCACTCCACCGTTCCCACCTGACCTATAAATCTTTTTCGTGTTAACCTGCGAATCACTTGAGTTGGTGAGGTTGGTAAGGGAGACACCGCTCTCTGATGCTAGCAATGCGACGTTGTTTATTGTCGATGGGTTGGATTCACAACCTGTGAATTGGTTATAATATGTATAAGCATATCGATATGTTGAAGCCCCATCTAAAGCCCCATACCCAAGGCCGGTACCATTAGCTGGCGCTTGAGGGGGAGAAATACCCCAACGCCTCTCGGTAGAGTGCGTTAAAGCCCGAACACCACCCCCATTACAGACATATAAATAATCAGGGAATCCTGGGGAGGCAGGCATTACGGCAAATCTAAAATTTTTGTAGGAAGAGAAGCCTCTTACTAAAGTCGCATTTCTATATAACTGAGTGCCTACTCCGTAATACCAAGATGAGCCATAGAAGTGGATGGAATGGGCATTCATGTTGTTCTGAATTAAAGATGATCCATATCGTTTAAATGGGTGATTAACTGAAGAATTTGATACTCCTGTAAACCTCCTACAATATCCTTCTGGAGCATCAGTTTCTGTTCCGGCTACATGCAATCCTTTCGAAAAATCCGACATTTTGATGCTTGGCATTATTCCCCCCACCAACCAAGTATATTAATCTGAGCTAAAGTAAAGACAGATCCATAACCTGTATAATAGATCAATTTGCCCTGGTCTAAAGGCAATTCAAATTGAGCACAGTTGAACACTCCTGCCGTTTGAGAATAGCAGTAGAACCGGTTTGGATTCGTGGCATAAATTGCGGGCCAAACTTCAAGGCCCACATTTGTTAGGGTTGGGTGCGATATTTCTACGCGCAGCTTCACCAATACAGGATTTTCGTGGTCAATTATCGGCTTTAAATTCAAAGGGTTCTGTCTACCATTGCAAATTAAACCACCCCGATCCTGATTAAAATCCCCTTGCCAGACGTTTCTTGGGTAATAGTTTAAAGCTGTTCTTTGGATTTGGGATAAACTTGTCAACTGTGAATTCAAATCAGACGTGAGACCGGCCTCTAATTTAGGGTGTACACTTGCCTTTTCCGGTAATTTATTTGTGGTTTTTATTCCTTGAAATCCCATGGTGTCCCATCATTTTCAACATTAAAGAACCCAGCGCTTCGCATTGAGCAGCGAAGTCGGGATCTTGGTTTGTGTCAGATCTGGTGAACTCTTTGGCCAAAGTCAGCATTGCAATAGGTAGTGCGTAATAATCTGATATATTTGTGGATTTATCCTCTGCGTATATTACAGTAAGACGATCCCCTGAATCAAAATTGGGGATTGGGAACAAACTGAATTGCCTGTTAAGTTTATCCTGATAAAAAATAACCGGTATTCCTGGTTGAGTTCTCCAATCTATATAGTAAGCATCTAAGTGTGATTCGGTCTCTTCCGAAATACATTTACCCCCCAGCATCATGTGCACCATTCGGAGCATTGTGGAACCGTAATTATAGGTTTTAACGGAACTGGATAGGTTGTAATAAGTGGAGCCTAAAAATGGGGGCTTCTTTGCATAAGCCAACATCTCGATTACATCGTCAAAGAAGACGCTCACTGTAGTCAAGTCGTCTAAATCTAAAGACAACTCCCCCACTAAAGTGGTAATTTCCGATTTAATTTTCGACATTTTGTCTTGCCTTTAATGCTGTAGCTAAAAATTGAATGTGCTTTTCCAATAGAATTGAATCCCGTGCCCTAACCAACAAAACGCATTCAGCTAACTTTAAAGCAAGCTCTACAGACTCATCTGGAAGTTCCATATTTTCCGTAGTCAATGCGCTATAATTGGTATACATTTCAGTTACTTTTACATAATCAATGCGGACTGTGGTGCTTATACTCAGTGCTGGGTAGACGATAAAAGCATCCCGCCCGATCTGACACCAGGCCTCTAAACGTACTCCTGTAGCGTTATCGAACCAATCCATTTCATATGCAGAAAAGTGGTCGATAGACGGCACCTGAAGTAAAGCCCTATCATTTGATCCATCATGAATAGATATAATATCAGCAGCATATGGTAATGCTGTTTGTAAATCATAAAGTTGCTGACCTGCTGTAAGCGCGTAATCTACGGTGCCAGTAATTTTTTTGGTGGAAATGTTGGTAATCTGTTGGCAGATCATCAGAATCTCAGTGGCTAAATCGTTATCTATAGATATTCCACCTGTCTGCCTGGCGCGCTTGGTTAACTGGTCAACGGTGGTCTTAACATTTCTGGCCATTGCTTAACTCCAATTTGAGTAAACATGTTGTCGAGCGTTTGTTATATCCCCTACAGAGCTTCTGTGGTTTGTAAAATATTCCATGGTTAAGGTAATATCATCTACACCCTGTTGGGTCTTTAGAGCATCGCGGATGTAGTAGCCCCACTTGGTGTTCTGTTTGGCTTCTTCATTAGCATATAGTCCTGCAGCGTCTATGTTTCCCGCAGCCACAGAATCTATTTTAAGGTAGCGATAAAGGTCGATCATGGCCCCCTCTTTGAGAACATATTCATCTATCTGTGGGGGAATTGTTGAGTTTATGAGTAGCCGAGTTGGTAGCTCCCAGTAAATATACCGGATGATTTCAGATACCGCTGGCACTGGGTATATCTCAACTTTTATAGCTCCAGTTGAGTCTATACCGGTTTGGGCAAAGTTCATGGGATAATGTGAAGATAGTATTCTCCCGGGGAAAGACAGGTCCAGTTCTGCAGCAGACATTTGATTTAATCGAAATTTCAGTCGGGGGAAAACAAAGGAACCTAACCATCTGGCTGTTGAGTTTAATGAATGCGTTCGTTTTACTAACTCATAGCCCCCTGATGCAACGGAATTCTCAGAAAAGGGGGTAGCTAAGGTTAGGCTGGTCTCGTTTGATACTGAAGCTACCAGGTACCAGGACTCGAGAATTTTGATGTAATAATGTTCCTGAGTTCCAGAACCCACATCAGTTTGAAAAGTGGTTCCGGTCCCGGTTACAGTTGTGCTTCCACGGGAGGCTGTAACCGTTCCCGTATTGACTAAACCAGGTACTACAAACTCACCCACTTTTCGTAAATGCCTGAATTGCACCTTTGCAACTAACTCTTTGTATCTATTGTCAATCCATTTAGCAGCAGCGATTTGAGGTATGGTAATTGGAGCTACTGCTGACAGGTCTTTTACAACGTTTTCGACGGTGGCCATCAATTACCCTCTCAATTATTTAAATGCTCTAAATTTATGGGCAGGTTTTAGGAAACCTTTTTGTGGAACTTGGCTATTATCTTCTCTCATCGGATCATACACGGTATTTTTTTGCGGTTTAATATACTGTTTTAATTGATCTTCAGTCATTTCATCTGCCAATTGCCGGGCGGCAGATGATGCTTTCCTTGGATCAATTTCTTTACGGCGAATCTGGAAAGCTAATTCAAAATTACTCGGTCTCTTTAGCTTTCCTTTTCCTCCG
>CAZHJO010000002.1:0-49117 GCA_964532755.1 uncultured Maribacter sp.
ACAAAACTCCAAAACACTCTACAGTCTGGGCTCTACAATCAAAGACTTGAGAAGAATCTATTTTGTGCAAGGTGTTATAGTCACCACTGCCGGTGGAGCCATAGGGGTGCTATTGGCATCGCTATTAATATGGTCGCAACTGGTTTTTGGTTGGTTGAAGATTACCCCTTCTTTGGCCTACCCCGTCGAATATCAATTGATCAATATTGTAATTGTGCTAGCTACCATCATTGTATTGGGGATTATAGCCTCGAAGATTGCGAGCAGTAGAATTACAAAAAAGTTGATTGCGGCCTAAGAGTGGAGGAAGACGTGATCACCAAACTTTTCCAAAACTTCGTCGAAAGCGGCAAAGACATCGGCTGATTCATCGCTGGTGACCATTTTCATGCGATATTCCTTAAAATTGGGGATTCCTTTAAAATAATTGGTATAATGGCGCCGGGTTTCAAAAACACCTAATTTTTCGCCTTTCCAATCAATGGCCATTTGTAAATGCCTCCGAGCGGCTTCGACCCGCTGTTGCATTGTGGGGGGAGCTAAATGGGTTCCTGTTTTAAAGTAGTATTTGACCTCATTAAAAAACCAGGGATAACCTATACTGGCGCGGCCAATCATGGCGCCATCCAATCCATAGATATCGCGCATCCGCATTGCCGCCTCCGGAGAATCAATATCGCCATTTCCAAAAACTGGAATATGCATACGTTGATTGTTTTTCACCTCCGCAATCGGCGCCCAATCTGCAGTACCCTTATACATTTGGACCCTTGTTCTCCCGTGAATGGCAATGGCCTTACAACCAACATCTTGCAGACGTTCGGCAACCTCGACAATCTGTATTGTATTGTTGTCCCAGCCCAATCTTGTTTTTACAGTGATTGGCAAATGGGTCCTTTCAACCATGGCCTTGGTCAAGGAAACCATTAGGTCAATGTCCTTCAATATTCCAGCGCCTGCACCTTTACTCACGACTTTCTTGACGGGACAACCAAAATTAATATCGATAATATCGGGGTTGGATTTTTCGACAATCGCTACAGATTGCAGCATTGAGTCCAAATTGGCACCAAATATCTGAATACCCACAGGGCGTTCTTTTTCGTAAATATCAAGTTTCATGACACTCTTTGCGGCATCACGAATGAGCCCCTCTGAGGAAATAAATTCAGTATACACGACATCGGCTCCCTGTTCCTTGCATAAGGCTCGGAAAGGAGGGTCGCTCACATCCTCCATAGGAGCAAGCAAGAGTGGAAATTCCGGTAATTGTAGGTCCCCGATTTTAGGCAAGACTGTAGTTTTATATATTAAGGCTCAAAATTAAGAAATTTAAAAAGGAGCTACTTGAATCAAAAATATACAGGATAATCGGGTACTAAATGAACGTAGTTAAATTCTATTTCGCTCCTCTACTTTCTTTGACTTTTTATTGGTTCTAATTCTAGTGTTTCCGAACTTATACCTAAATCCTAAAACGACCAATCGGCTTTCCGGTCTATAATGGGAGGTGTTATTCTGATTAAGGAATTTTCTTGTGTTAAATAGATTTGATTGGTTAAAAATGTCACTTACCCCTAAAGATAAGCTCCCTTTTTTATCCCAAAGTGTCTTTTGTAACGTAATGCCCAAATTCGAGTACTCTTCCTGTCTTGAATTCCCTTGGATTACAGGCGAGGAATAAAGTAAACTAACATCCACTTTCAGACTTTTGTCGTTTAGGAAGGAAAAACCGCTATTTGATCGTATATAAGAATTCCATAAGCCATTTTCGACCAATTGCCCAGTATCCAAATCAGTGAAATTACTTTCTATATATGCCGTAGAGGCCAGAAAATAAAAATGCCAAGTATTGGTGAAGTTTTTGCTTATGCTAAAATTAAATCCATAGGCGAAATCCTTGTCCACATTAGAACTTATAAAGCGCAATAGTTGCGATTCGTTATCCTGAAATACCATGGTGTTCAAAAAGTTCGTTCTGTTCTTGTAAAACAGTTCAAAAGTATAGCCTCGGTTAAAAGTATAACCTCCGGCCATATAATGTCTCGTTGATGGCAAAAGGTCGGGGTTTCCCTCGATTATGGAATTATAGCTTTGGAAAACCTGAAACGGATTTACATCGTTATATCGCGGTCGGGTAATCCTCCGGTAATAGTACAGGTGAAAATCATGCTTTGGGCTATGGGTATATCGCGCTGAAAAAGAAGGGAATAACTTAAAATAGTCGTTCTTTTTAATGTCTGCTGTAGCTTCTAATTTTCCCATGGCCAAGGTGTGTTCGGCCCTAAGGCCAAGTTTCAATTTCCATTTGCCCCATTTATTGTCAATACTAGTATAACCCGCAAAAATGCTTTCATCATAATCAAATACCCCAATTTCCGTAGGATCAATACCAGGTTGGTTCCTGTCAAACCCTTCTTGGTCAATAATGCTCTCGGAATGGATTCCTGCAAACCTAAGCCCCGTTTCAAATTTCGAATTAGTGCTTAATGGGGCAATATAATCTACTTGGATACTGAAAAGATTAATATGTTGCACGGAATTCGTGAAAAAATCATTCTCCGCAGTCAGGTTTTCATTGACATCAAAAAAATCAGTATATAAATCCTGACCGCGTTCATAATCATAATACGTGAAGTGCGAATTCATTGATATTTCAGCTCCCTCATTCCTTAACTTGTGCACAAAGTCGAGATAGAATGACGTATTTAACCGATTTTCTTCCGAATCATTAATTGTTACGAAACTCGAGAGGTCTGCCCCACTTGTATCTGTTATTCTAGTCTCGGTATCGTACAATCTAGCTACATTAGGGCTCCATTGGTTCAGGGTGGAAAAGGACAACGAATTGCGATCATCAAAAAAATAGTCGAAAAAAGCATTGAAATTATGCCGTTTACGTCTGCGAACGTAATCTTCATTAGCTGTCCATGTTGATGAAATTGAGCCATCATCGATAAAATTAGTGACATCGGTATACTCAGTAAACCATTTTTCTTGGTTAAAGCTGTAATTCGCTGAAAAACTTGTCTTACCTCCTTTAAAAAAATGATCGGTTCCCAACGTATGTTTTGGGTAAATTCCTTGGGTGTAGCGATTAAAAACAGCTCCGTTATAGCCCGAAATCAGGTTTTTCTTCATTACGATATTAATCAACATACCATCCTCTGCACTATACTTGGAAGGAGGATTAGTGATAACCTCAATCGATTCCACATTACTTGCCGTGGTACCGGAAAGCAGATTAATCACATCGGCCCTTGGAAGATTTACTTTTCTTCCATTGATCATTATTCCAATGTCCTTGCTACCATTTACCGATAGTTCATTGCTAATGACTACAACTCCTGGAGCGCTTTTAAGCGCCTCCCAAATATCGCCATCTGAATATGCCGTGTTCCCAATATTAAAAACAAGACGATCCACTTTACGCTCAACCCTTGGCTTTTGGGTAGTTACAATAACTTCTTCAAGTACTTGGGCGTAGTTTGAAATTGTAAGGTTCCCAATATCTGAATCAGCAATTATTGAAAGGTTCAAAACATCGGATTCATTTTCCAGATAACTGGCTTTCAGTAAATAATCGCCTGGAGGGATGTTCGTGATTTTAAAAACCCCTTTGTCATCTGAAGAGGAGCCATTGATCAAAATACTATCCAAAGCAGTCAACAACAAAACATTGGCCAGCCATATTGGTTCACCATCTGTGCTCATAATTTTTCCTTGAATCCTATATTCCTGCGAAAATGATGAAGAAGATAAAAAAGTAAAAACAAGTATAAATAGTATATGTCTACTCACAAGAACATTCGGTTGGGGTGTGAACATAACAAAAATAAGTCGAATTATCCTACAAAAAAAATGCCCTTCATCATTTACAGGCCAACAGGTATTCCTGATTTTTAAATGAAATTCACAAAACAACCCCGGTTTATTTTGCACTATATTTGCACTTCTGAAAGTAAGTGGCCTATTTCAACGGATTTTGGGCCCTGGATAATTTGAATTTAATTAAATAGTAGTTGAAGAAAATACGAAACTTTTGCATTATCGCACATATTGACCATGGCAAAAGTACCTTGGCAGATAGGCTGTTGGATTTTACGGGTTCTGTAACAGAACGGGAAAAAAAAGAACAGCTTTTAGATACTATGGACCTTGAGCGTGAACGTGGCATTACTATAAAAAGTCATGCGATTCAAATGGAATATACCTACAAGGGCGAGGAATATATATTGAATTTGATCGATACTCCTGGTCATGTAGATTTTTCTTATGAAGTGTCTCGTTCCATTGCTGCTTGTGAAGGCGCCCTTTTAGTAGTTGACGCAGCACAAAGCATACAGGCACAGACCATAAGTAATCTTTATTTGGCACTTGAAAATGATCTTGAGATTATTCCTGTTTTGAACAAGGTAGATCTACCCAGTGCCAATCCTGAGGAGGTGACTGATGATATTGTGGATCTTTTAGGCTGCGACGCCGAGGAGGTTATCCCTGCAAGTGCAAAAACAGGAATAGGAATCGAGGATATTCTCGAAGCGATAATTGAGCGCATCCCTGCCCCAACTGGCCAAGCCGATGAACCGCTTCAAGCTTTGGTTTTTGATTCTGTTTACAATCCTTTCAGAGGGGTTGAAACCTATTTTAGAGTTATTAATGGTGAAATCAGGAAGGGTCAAAAAATAAAATTTGTGGCCACTGATAAGAGTTATTTTGCCGACGAGGTTGGGACTCTAAAATTGACACAACTCCCCAAACAAGTTATTAAAACAGGGGATGTGGGTTATCTGATAACTGGCATTAAGGATGCCAGGGAGGTAAAAGTAGGTGATACCATTACCGATTCGGCCAATCCCACAATAAATGCCATCGAAGGCTTTGAAGATGTAAAGCCCATGGTGTTCGCGGGCATATATCCCGTTGACACCGATGATTTTGAGGAATTGCGTTCCTCAATGGAAAAACTTCAATTGAACGATGCTTCACTTGTTTTTTCCCCCGAAAGTAGTGCCGCCCTTGGCTTTGGTTTTCGCTGTGGCTTTTTAGGCATGCTACATATGGAAATCATTCAAGAACGATTGGAACGCGAATTTGACATGACCGTCATTACTACCGTACCCAACGTAAGTTACCATGCCTTTACTAGAAAGAATCCTGAAACACCTTTAATCGTTAACAATCCTTCGGACCTTCCCGATCCTTCAACCATAGACAGGGTGGAAGAACCATACATTAAGGCAACAATTATTACCAAGGCCGATTTCGTCGGTAATGTTATGTCACTATGTATTGAAAAAAGAGGACTGATTACCAATCAGACTTATTTAACTACTGAGCGCGTTGAATTGAATTTTGATATGCCATTGGCAGAAATTGTATTTGACTTTTACGACAGGCTGAAAACGGTTTCAAAAGGCTATGCTTCCTTTGATTACGCACCAATAGGGATGCGTACCTCTAAATTGGTGCGTGTTGATATTTTATTGAATTCACAACCTGTAGACGCACTTTCTGCTCTAATACATGCAGACAATGCCGCTAACATAGGCAAGAAAATGTGTGAAAAGCTAAGACAGCTCATTCCACGACAACAATTTGATATTCCAATACAGGCAGCGATAGGCGCTAAAATAATTTCCCGGGAAACCATAAAGGCGCTTCGTAAAGATGTGACTGCCAAATGTTATGGAGGTGATATTTCGCGTAAGCGAAAGCTTTTGGAAAAACAGAAAAAAGGTAAAAAACGAATGCGACAGGTAGGGAACGTCGAAATCCCCCAGCAAGCGTTTATGGCCGTCCTCAAATTGAACGACTAAAAATTCCCCTATGGTTCAGTTGCCCTCAGAACAGAGAAGATTCACATATTCTCTTATTGAAATTCCAAGGAGGTCAGCGTCTGTCAAAGTCTGGGAAACTTCCCCCTTTGATAAAGTATAAGTCCCATTGCCATTATCACACAATTCGATGGATTTAGCTTTCGTTCCCAGCGTTATCGTCTATTTTCCCAGATTCGAGGAGTTTCCCAAGATACACCAATTTATCCCCTTTATTTATTTCTTTGAATCCCTTGCTATAAGACGGCATTATCTTGAGATCGTCTTCGTGGGTTTTTAAGAATATAGGGATAATGTCCTCATCATTTTTTGTAATCTCAATTAAACTGTCATAATGGGATTGGTCATTTAGTTCAATCTCATGGACTTTCGGATATTTTCTTACGGCCTCCACCAATTTAAAAAAGTCATCGGTATGTGAGAACAGACCTTCACTTGGATTATTTTCCGGGTCATTCATCTCTTCTGATGTCACCAAACGAAATGAGCCGTTTTCCCCAAATTGATCGTGGAATTTATTAATTGCATAACTATTTATTTCCGGGTTCCCGGTCATAGCCATTAGATAGCCCACATCATTGAGTTCTATATTATCGGTGAGCGTGTCAGAATAGATATTGGCGGTAATGGCTTCCAATCCGAGTTCTTTGGCCTTTTTAATGTTATATTCATTATTATCTATCAAAACAACGTGACGGTTGTTTTGGTACAGATATTCAGCAATAAGTATTGAAACTTGGGAGGCTCCAATAATAAGGATTCCCTCTGAATTCTTAAGAAATACCCCAACTAGTTTGGCCACATATCTAGCCGTGGTTGCGTTGAGCAACACGGTGCCGAGTACAATCATAAAAACCAGTGGTGTAATATACTCAGCCCCCACTTCACCCTTTAACATCAATTTTGAGCCAAAAAGTGAAGCAATACCTGCAGCGACAATACCTCTTGGGCCAACCCAACCGATGAATACCTTTTCATTTAATTTTAGATTCGAACCCGAAGCACTTAGAAACACCCCTAGCGGTCGAATCAAGAACACTACAACGACAAATAAGATAGCCGTTTTCCAATTGTAGATCAATTCTAAGTCAGACATATTGATATTGGCGGCCAACAAAATAAAGAGTATTGAAATTAGAAGTACACTCAATGATTCCTTAAAGTACAATAGCTCCTTTATGTTGGGCAAATTCATATTGCCCATCACCATCCCCATTACTACTACTGCTAAAAGACCTGACTCATGGGCAAATATATCGGATTCAACAAAAACCAATAGGACCACGGATAGTGACACCACATTGAGCAAATAATGGGGTATTAGGTTTCTCTTTATCGCAAACGCAAGTCCATGGGCAAAAGTAAATCCAAAAGTGACGCCAAAAAGCAAAATCTTTCCAAATTCAATTAGCGCCGTCATAGTATAGGCCTGGCCTTCACCCACACTGATAAATTCAAATATCAATACTGCCACCAATGCGCCTATAGGGTCAATTAGGATTCCTTCCCACTTTAAGACCGCTGATATATCCTGTTTTAAGGGTATGTTCCTCAATATTGGTGTAATAACCGTTGGACCCGTAACGATTATTAATGAGGAGAACAAAAAGGAAATCTGCCAACTCAATCCAAAAATATAGTGAGCCGCCAGTCCCCCAACAAAAAAAGTGACCAAGGATCCTACCGTTATCAATTTGGTTATTACCGGTCCCACATTCCTGATTTCGGAACTTCTTAAGGTTAGGCCACCCTCAAAAAGTATGATACTAATGGCCAGGGACACAAAATAATACAGCCCTTCCCCTGGGAACAGCCCCTTTTGACCATTCCATATCGGTTCAATCAATTTTCCTCCGTTCTCAGTAAATAGTGTGGCTATTGGACCTACGAGTAAGCCGATAAGTATAAGGGGCAAAATTGCGGGTATTTTAAAGCGCCATGCCACCCATTGCGCTATTATTCCCAATATAACAATCCCCGCTAATTCTAACATTATGCAAATTTTATTGAAAAATACCCTTTTCTTATGGACTGTACAATTTGTAAAGCCTAGAAAATCCTTAATAAATATTGTATTATATTGGTATCTTAATTGATTTTCATGCAGAACAAAATCCATCCGTTTAAAACCATATTATTCGGATTTGCTTTTTCACCTTCACTAACGGTAAATGTTCTGGAGACCAATCGAATTGCCCATTATTTTAATGCGAAATTGATTTTGCTGCATGTAGGCGAAAAGACCAGTGAAAAATCAACTAAGATCAAGGCGATTCTTGATGAAGTAGAGTATAAGGACCAATCAATTGACATCCTATGGAAAAAAGGGAAGCCTTACGATGTGATTCTTGACTCATGTGAATCTATGCATATTGACTTATTGATTCTTGGGGCTTTACAGCACGAAAACATGTTTCAATTTTACGTTGGGTCAATTGCACGCAAGCTTACAAGAAAAGTATGCTGTTCAGTACTTTTATTGATAAAGCCATCGGCAGTAAGGGTACCCTGTAAGCAAATTGTGGTAAACGGTTTGGATGCCCCCGATACCCCTTTGGCCATTAAGGATGCCTTTTATGTCGCCAATGCCTTGGGAGCCCAACAATTGACCATTGTTGAAGAGATTTTACAACGTGAAATACATGTAACTGTTGAAGATGACCGATCCTTGATAAAAGCAAATATTGTTAAGGAGCGACTTAAACAGCGTGAGGAATCCCGGGTACGTAAAATTGTTTCCGATTTACCTAGAACACTGACCGATAGCGTGAAAATAAAAACACAAAGTATTTTCGGGAAAAGAGGATACTCGATTGGCCATTATGCCGAAGTGGTGAGGGCCGACCTTTTAATTATGAACGCACCAACCAAAACAGGAATACTTGATCGAATTTTTCCACACGATTTAGAACATATTCTGTCTGATTTACCCACTGACCTTTTAATAATACGAAGATAGATAGTGTCTGGCAAAACCAATCATACAGGGGCATTTGTAAGGGCATTGCCCAAGAATATTTTCTCGGGCTTTGTGGTATCCCTTATTGCCCTTCCTTTAGGTTTGGGCTTAGCCTTGGCCAGTGAGGCCCCGCCAATATCCGGGATTATTGCCGCTGTGGTAGGAGGTATTGTCGCCTCTATTTTAGGAGGATCCAACGTCACCATTACAGGTCCGGGGAATGGATTGGTCATTGTACTTCTTAGCGCTATTACCACATTAGGGCAGGGCGATATGTACCAAGGGTATCTTTTGACCTTGGCTGCTATTGTTGTCTCCGGTATCTTGATGGTGCTTTTAGGATTCTTGAAAATGGGGCGGCTGGCCGACTTTTTCCCAGCATCGGCAATTGAGGGCATGTTAGCAGCAATTGGTTTGGGAATATTGGCCAAGCAATTTCATATCATGATTGGTCATAATAATGAAAGTGGGAGCATTATAAATTTACTCGGCAGTATTCCTTCTGGAATTTTTGATCATTTTCAAAATTTTGATATTTCTTCTGGTGTAGCCGCAGTGATAGGTGTTATTAGCCT
The DNA here is from genome assembly GCA_964532755.1 of uncultured Maribacter sp. Classification (GTDB taxonomy): domain Bacteria; phylum Bacteroidota; class Bacteroidia; order Flavobacteriales; family Flavobacteriaceae; genus Maribacter_A. The sequence goes on from CAZHJO010000002.1 coordinate 9,372, forward strand.
TTTTATTATGGTTTTTTATTCAAAGATCAGAAATGAATATTTTCATTTGGTCCCCGCCCCAATGTGGATACTTATTTTGACTGTAGGACTGAGTTATCTTTTTGCGGTATTGAACATTCCCTATCCCTTGGACGCATCTTTTTTGATCAATATTCCGGAAGATGCTGTTACCAATCTCGCGTTTCCCGATTTTTCACAAGCCTTGCAAAGCGACTTTATTATAGCAGTTTTCGCCATAACATTAATTGCAAGTATTGAATCGCTACTGAGCATAAAGGCCATAGATAAATTAGACACCGAAAGTAGACGATCTAACGTAAATAAGGATTTAAAAGCACTTGGCATAGCAACAACGTTAAGCGGGTTTCTGGGAGGTCTTAATGTAGTGACCGTTATTGCGAGGAGTTCGGTCAATGTAAACAACGGGGCAACAAACAGATCTGCTAATTTTTTCCACGCTTCTTTTTTACTGGTTTTTGTGTTGCTTTTTCAGGATCAATTACGAAGAATTCCGCTTGCAGCCTTAGCTGCCATTTTAGTTTATACGGGCTACAAACTTGCTACGCCTAAAACTATTACCAAAATCGCAAAAATTGGTAAGGAACAAATCATAATATTCCTAGTGACCTTAATGACCACGCTGTTAACAAACCTGATAACCGGGATAAGTGCGGGAATTCTAGTTACATTTATCATTCATGCCATAATCAATAGGGATATTGCCTTTTTTCTTAGTCATTTCGCCAAGCCCAATATTCTTTTATTCAAGGAAAAGGATGGGGATAACTTCTATGTTAGTGTCAAATACTTTTGTACGTTCATTAATTACTATAAACTTAAAAGCAAATTAGATGTAATTCCTGAACATGAGGATGTAATATTGGATTTTTCGCTATGCAATTTTGTGGATGATACTGTACTGGAAGGATTGGAGAGCTATACGGATACATTTACCAAAAAAGGCGGGAGCATTGAGCTTATTGGATTGGATAAACATGAAACCGACTCCCATCACCCTTTTGCGATTCGAAAAATTCTACCCTTCGAAAAATTAAAACCCATAGAACGCTATTTTACTAAAAGACAATCACTTTTAGAAGCGACAGCCCACGACTTTAAATTAACTTATGCCGCCCAAAAAAATACAGACACCGCTTTTTTGAACAGTTTTGTGTTTTTCAGAACTAGGGAAATACCCTTTATATACAACACGCTTTCTGAAGAAAATGAACAACATATATTGTTTGATGTGGAATTCACAGAAGGTGCCTTCATTGCAAAAGAAGTCGTTAAAACAACGGTCATGCACATAAATTTAGACCTTGACATCCCTATTTTCACTTTGGACAAAGAAGGGCTCCTCGATTTTAAATATGGCCTTGCAGGGTTTAAGGACATCGCAATCGACCATCATCCGGACTTTAATAAGCGTTTTTACCTAAGTGGGGAAAATACAGAAGCCATTACGTCTCTGTTTACAGATGAATTAATCCTCTTTTTGGAAAGCCACCCTTATTACCATATAGAATCAAATGGTTCATCATTGCTTATCCTCAAAAAAGAAAGACTTTTAAGTGTGCAGGAAATTAAGGCCTTACTGTATTTTGGTCAGCAATTTTGTAGTCTTGTGCAAGAAGGTCAAAAACAGTTTTAATTTGTTAAAAACATATAATTATCCATTATCCAGGATAAATATCCCCAATGCTTTTCTTAATTTGCAACTTCTTTATTTGATCTGAATGACCTTATACCCCGTTGAGACCGGTAATTTTAAATTAGATGGCGGTGCTATGTTTGGAGTGGTGCCAAAATCAATTTGGAATAGGACTAACCCTGCCGACAGCAATAACATGATCGATATGGCCGCACGAAGTCTTCTTATCGAAGACGGTAATCGTCTTATCTTGGTCGATACCGGAATGGGCAATAAACAATCTGATAAATTCTTTGGATATTATCACCAATGGGGCAGTCATACTCTAGACGGTTCGCTCCAAAAAATTGGTTTTGATCTCAGTGATATTACCGACGTGTTCATGACCCATCTTCATTTTGATCACTGCGGTGGAAGCATTCAATGGAACAAGGATCGGACAGGGTATGAGCCAGCATTCAAAAATGCCCATTTTTGGACTAATGAAGACCATTGGCAATGGGCGATAAAGCCCAATTTGCGTGAAAGAGCCTCGTTCTTGAAAGAAAACTTGCTTCCTATGCAAGATAGTGGCCAATTGAAGTTTGTAGAAAGGGGGCAAAATACATTTTTAGAAACATCAGAATTGGGGTTTGGTATTCTTTTTGTAGATGGACATACAGATAAACAAATGCTGCCACATTTAAATATTAAAGGAAAGACCTTGGTTTTTACGGCCGATTTAGTTCCAACCGCCGGTCATATTCCCGTGCCTTATGTAATGGGATACGATACACGACCTCTTCTAAGTTTGGAAGAAAAGCAGTTATTCATGAATGAAGCAGTTGCAAACGATTATTTTCTGTTTCTTGAACATGACGCGCATAACGAAATCTGTACACTTAAAAACACCCCTAAAGGAGTACGTCTAGACAAGACCCACACCTTTGATGAGATATTTAATTGACGCAGTATTATAGAATTATAGAGGATGCTGAAATTATATGACAAAATGAATGCCGCGGTATTGAATAATTCAATAACAATGTACACTAACTTAATTTTTTATAAATGAAACATAACTATTGCAATTCCCTGATAGGATTAACAGCCAGTATTCTTTTAATGGGTTGTGGGGCAACCACAATGATTTCAACACCCATTGAAAAAATAGATACCATGCCGCTAAAAGTGGCCGAATTGACCGATACCCAGAAAAAGTCGTGGGGGCATGCCGATCTTGTTACTGATACTATTCCCGGAATGAGTTTAAACAAAGCATATAGCGAAATTATTGGCACCAGAAAAGGCACGAAGGTTATAGTTGCAGTATTGGATTCTGGAATAGACCTAAAGCATGAGGATCTGGATGGCGTGCTGTGGACAAATAGAAAGGAAAGGCCGGGTAATGGTAAGGACGATGATAAGAATGGATATATTGACGATATACATGGCTACAATTTTTTGGGCGAATCATATGATGAACAATTGGAATATGCTAGGATATTAAGACTCAAATTGGGTGATGCTGGTTTGCAGGCTAAGGCAAAGGCTAAATTGGACGAGGAATATCAGCAGGCCCTTGGCAACAAACAGCAGTACGAACAAATTTTGCAGGCTGTTAAAACTGCCGATGCAGCCGTAAAACAACATTTGGGCAAAACGGAGTATACCAAAAAAGATGTTTCTGGTATTAAGCCAGAAAGTGAGGAAATGCAGAGACATGTTGCGGTACTGACTCAGATGTACACCTTTGCGGATAGTATTCCCGAAGTATTGGAAGAGTTGAACAGTGGTATTAAGCACTTTACCGAGCAACTGAATTATAACTTAAAGGTAGATTTTGACGGTAGGAATGTTGTTGGTGATGACCCGTATGATCTAATGGATACCAATTACGGTAACGGAAACCCTCAAAATAGGGTTGAAGATGAGAGTCATGGCACTCACGTGGCCGGAATTATCGGAGCAGAGCGCAACAACGGTAAAGGTGCCAATGGTGTGGCGAATAATGTTGCAATAATGAGCATACGTGCCGTGCCAAACGGTGACGAATACGATAAAGATATCGCATTGGGTATTCGTTATGCAGTTGACAATGGAGCTAAAATCATTAACTGCAGTTTCGGAAAATCATTTTCACCAAATGCCGATTGGGTGTACGAAGCGATTAAATATGCTGCTTCCAAGGATGTTTTGATTGTTCATGCCGCAGGTAATGACGGCGTTAATTTGGATGATCCCAAAAATCCCAACTTCCCCAATGATCAAGTAAACAATGGACCGGAAATAGCCGACAATGTTATAACTGTGGGTGCTTTGGATCCCAAATATGGTTCAGAAATGATTGCCTCCTATTCAAATTATGGAGCGATAAATGTTGATGTTTTTGCTCCAGGAACGGATATTTATTCAACGGTACCGAATAACAAGTATGAATTCATGCCCGGCACTTCGATGGCTTCGCCAGCGGTTGCAGGTGTAGCAGCACTCATACGATCACAATACCCAAGTTTAAGTGCACCTCAAGTAAAGAAAGTAATTCTCGAATCAGGTCTAAGCACAAAGGCTTCTGTAATTCTTGGTGGAGACGCATCAAAGAACAGCACATTAGACAAGGTTAGCACGTCTGGTAAAATTGTAAATGCCTATAATGCCTTGATAATGGCGAGGTCAACGGCAACTGGAAGATAATATCAATCTATATTTAGATTACTATGCAATTCAATAAAACAGTCCTCTTTTTTGCGGTAGTAAGCCTTACATTTTCCGTTCAGGGACAGAATTCAAATTCGTATTGGCAACAACATGTCGACTATACCATGGAGGTGTTTATGGATGTTGATACTTACCAATATCAGGGAACGCAAAAACTGGTTTACACCAATAATTCCCCTGATGCCTTGACACGGGTATATTACCATTTGTATTTCAATGCCTTTCAACCAGGAAGTGAGATGGACATTCGACTACAGAACATTAAAGACCCTGATGGTAGAATGTATGTTGATGAAAAAAGTAGAATTGCTCAATTATCTCCTAGCGAAATAGGATTCTTACAACCAACTTCCTTGACGCAAGATGGTGATAAAGTCAATTTCAATGAGGAAGGAACCGTATTGGTCGTCGATTTGGCAAAGCCCATTCCCCCAGGAGGAAAAACGACTTTTGAAATGAATTTTAAAGGACAGGTTCCAGTACAGATCAGGCGATCAGGGCGAAACAATAAAGAAGGTATAGCGCTCTCAATGAGCCAATGGTATCCTAAATTGGCAGAATACGATTTTGAAGGATGGCATGCTGATCCCTATATCGCAAGGGAGTTTCATGGTGTTTGGGGCGATTTTGATGTAAAACTGACCATTGACAAGGATTATGTGGTAGGCGGAACAGGTTATTTACAAAATTCTCAAGAAATTGGGCATGGTTATGAAGCTCCAGGAACCAAGGTTAAAAAAACAAAAGGAAAGACCCTTACCTGGCATTTTAAAGCACCTATGGTACATGATTTTATGTGGGCTGCCGATCCTGATTATGTGCACGATACGCTAAAAATGGCAAACGGTCCAACCCTTCACTTTTTATATAAAAACGATCCGGAGATTATCGAAAACTGGAAAAAGCTCCAGCCCAAGACCGCTGAAGCCATGGAATTCTTCAGCAATAACATTGGTAAGTACCCCTATGAGCAATACTCCGTGGTTCATGGAGGCGATGGCGGTATGGAGTATGCCATGAGTACATTGATTACCGGTGGTCGCAAATTAGGTAGTTTGATTGGTGTAATGTCCCACGAAATGGCCCACTCATGGTTTCAGCATGTTTTAGCAACCAACGAGGCTAAGCACGAATGGATGGATGAAGGTTTCACTTCGTTTATTTCAACTTTATGTATGAACAAAATAATGGGAAGAAACAAGGATAACCCATTTGAAAATGCCTATAATAGCTATCTTAATTTAGCTTTGTCAGGTAAAGAACAACCTCAAGCGACACATGCCGATCGATATGAACATAATTTTGCCTACGGCGCTTCTGCCTATAGCAAAGGATCAATTTTCCTATCGCAACTGGGCTATATTATAGGTCAGGATAAATTAATGGAGACCATTAGAAAATACTTTGACGATTTCAAGTTCAAGCATCCTGTTCCGAACGATATCAAAAGAACCGCCGAAAAGGTTTCAGGAATGGAGTTGGACTGGTATCTGATGGATTGGACGCAGACCACCAACACCATCGACTATAGCTTAAAGGATGTTTCTGATGTCGGAGCTAAAACGAAAGTTACATTGGAACGTAAAGGTCTTATGCCAATGCCTTTAGACATATTGGTTGTTTATAGCGATGGTACCCGTGAAACTTATTATGCGCCTTTGAGAATGATGCGAGGTGAAAAAGAAAATCCCTACCCAGATATAAAAAGGACTGTTCTGCCAGATTGGCCATGGGCTTTTACCAGTTATGAATTTTCAATCAACAGACCAATGAACGAAATTCGGGCGATAATGATCGATCCTTCACAACTCATGGCCGATATTGATCCAGAAAACAACATCTGGCAATCCTTGGACTAAGGAAAAACGGTTTGATCAATTAGATTGATTTATTAGTGGTAATCCTATACCACCAAGTATTTCTGTACATTTCATTTTTTGCAGTAAGCTCCCTATTGTTCATAGCATAATGGGTCTTGTCAAGCACCCTAATTCGATATCCTAAAAGATGGAAAAAAGTTTTGGTGAAAAAATGGGCCACCTTGGTGTTGACCATTAACGCCTTTTTCTCCTTATTGGCCCAAGAAACTCCGGGTAAAATATGTAGCAATGAACCAAAATTTGTCCTGCGTAAAAATGCCGATAACGTTAAAGCCCATGTTGGCGTTCTTCGAATCAAGAAAAAACCTTCCTCACCTTGTTCCTGGTATAGGGGCATAAACATAATGGCGTCTTTTTCAACTTTAATAAACTCGTCTTTTTCAATAGCCAATGGAGTCCCTTCAATTACTTCCTCAAAACTTTTAAACCCTTCCATCATCTTAAAATCCCTAATACTATTGAGATGGTGGCGATAGGTTATTTCATAAACGTTGGAATTGTTCTGTGCCGAATTCTGAAGTTGTACATAATGTTCTTTGAAATTCTTTATATCGGCCCTTTTTAAGAAACCACTGAAAGCCATGGCCAACCAAGTAAAAGCTATACTGTTTTTAATTGAAACTTCATCGGTATGTTGGCCAGATTCGAAGCCTACGGCAACATATCCCTTCTCATTGATGTAACTCAAAAGCGGACCTTCAAGATACTCTTCTATACCCAGTATAATGGGTACGGGAAAAAGCTTGGCAAACCTCCTATTGATCAAAGCATCGTTAATTGTGATAAATGGGAGGGTTTTACTGGATGTGGTATGAAAATCAACAAAATAGAATGGCCCCTTTTCGCGCTCTAATATTCCCGAAATCAGTTTATATATGAATGCCAATTCCTTCTCTTCAACTGCGAGACTGTTATTTGTATTAGTATCGATATTATTGATTCTAGCGTGTGTCCAGATACGGTTTAAGTCTTTCTCGACAAATCTTTTCCCCTTTAATAAAGCAGGAATGTTACCCCTAATGCCATAAACGACTCCCTTACAGGAAAAAGAGGCAACCGCCAATTCTTGGAAAATATGCTCAAGTGCAGTAACGCCAGACTGTTCATTTCCATGGATACCTCCAAAAAAAATCAAAGTTGGTCCAGGAAGGTCTCCCTTTATATGTCCAATAATGCGCTTTGTCTTGACCGCTATTTTAGTATTCTGAGCAGTTGTCATATACTATAGATCCTTGGATGTAATTATGCCAACCAGCTTTTTGTCACGAACTACGGGCAAACAATTTATTTTATGCAGCTGCATTAATTCTTTAGCTTCCTCCAAAGGGGTCCCTGGCATTACCGTAATCAATTCTCTCTTCATTATATTATTGATATTTTGCCCATGCTTTTCGGGATCGTCCAAATATTTACCAACGTCTGTCCAAGTTAAGAGACCTACTAAATCCAAGTGTTTGTCAAGAATTGGAACATGATTGATGTTTTTCCATTGCATCATTCTCAAAACCAGCTCCATACTATCATTTTCCTGTGCTGTAATAGTTCTAATATTCATGCGTTCCCCTACTTTTCTATTGTCTTTGGGAATCTGGAATTCGTTGCCTCTAGGTAGTAGCCATGCATCGATATTATATCCCTTTTCCTGTCTTTCATACATGGTAGCGCACAATATTTTAAGCGCATCAGGAGTTTTATAGTCTTTTTTTAGTTTGCGGAATGCCTCTACAATCCATCTAGAGCCATTTCTTGATTGTATTCGATGTTTGATGATTCGTAAATAATGTTCTGCATCTTTTGGGGCAACTTTCATGCTGTACAATCCCCTGTATGCCATCGGTAAAAAATGGTCCAATAAAAGTTCTTGGCTAGAAATAAGCTTGTTGTTCCAATAAAATTGGGTAGCCATGCCATATCTAGCGGCATTGAAGAAATTACTCTTTACATCCTTGAAATCCATTTTGGTGTGCACGTTATCGAATTCCTTTGGCCTTCCTTTCATCACACCGACCCAGAACATCATATTCGCGATTTCATCAGAGGTTGAGGGTCCAGACGGAATATATCTGTTCTCAATGCGTATATGTGGTTTGTCATCCGTAGTTCCATAACACAACCTATTCCATTTATATACCGTGCCGTTGTGCAATTTCAATGCCTTTAATTTCGGAATCTTTCCATTTTCTAAATCAGTCATGCTATCCGTATCAAACTCCGTTGTAATGAGACTTCTGAACCCTATGACGGTATCCTTGAAAAAGTCTGCTACAGAGCCTTCCGCCCAATGATTTCCAAAACCTACTCTCGGCTCTCTTTCGTTCAAAACAAAAGTGCTTGCCCGCGTATCCACACTTTGTGCAAAAAGGGCGATACGGGTTTCTTCCCAAAGTTCCCGCCCCATTAACAAGGGTGAGTTAGTACAAATTGAAAGAATAGGCCCGGCAATCGCTTGTGCCCAATTGTAGGTGTCGGCAAAATTCTCATGGTCTATCTGCAAATGCGCCTGAAAACTAGTGTTACATCCCTCATATAGAATGGAATCATGCTTTAAGTTAAGTTCATCGACCCCTTTTATGTGTAATTCAATATCGTTTTTTCTAACCTCCTTTATAGCTTCGTTCAAAATCTTATACCTTTTTAAAGGTGTCATATAGGAAAGGCTTAAATGTTTTGTCCTGATCGTTGGTAAAATACCCGTTAACATAATCTTCGTGCCCTTTTTTTTGGCAACATCATTAACCTCGTCCAAAAGATTGTTCAAATTCTTGTGAAGCGTTGAAAAACTTTCCCCAGTCAATAGCAACGGTTCCAGGTTTATTTCAAGATTGTAAAGAGCAAGTTCCGATGTAAAATGTTCCTTATCAAGTTCTTTCAATATTTCATCTGCATTGTTCGCGGGCTCCCACTCCTCATTTACCAAACAAAACTCCTGCTCGGCCCCTATTCTGGTAACGTCTTTCTCGAACAAATCATTTTGGAGCATATATTCCAAGGCTTTGATGTCTGACATGAGCTGTTTTATATAAAAAGCCTTGTTCGGATTACCAATTAATTTTTCAACGTTTAATTCTCCCATATTTATAATATTAAAGGTCAGTAGGATTAGAAAGAAAGGATTTTATCCGATACAAGATAGAACCTTTTTGGCCTGTCAACAAATGACAAATGTCATAAAACCCATACAGCGAATTTTATTTACTTTTGCCGGACTATGTCAGTGAAATTTCCCAAAAATGAAAAACTCAAAAGCAAGAAGCTTTTTGAAATGCTTTTTAGGGAGGGAAAAACAATTTCGAGTTTTCCCCTCAAGCTTATATACCTGAAGGTTGAATCGCCCATGGAGGCAAAATTCAAAACAGGAGTGGCCGTTCCCAAGAAGAATTTCAAAAGTGCCGTTAAAAGGAACCGAATCAAGAGATTGTTGCGTGAAACTTACCGATTAAACAAACACCTGGTTTTTAACAATAGTGAGGGAAACTTTGCGTTTCTAATTTTATATCTTGGCAAGGAAATGCCAAACTACTTAGGAGTAGAAAAAGAAATGCAAATAATTCTGAAAAAATTTCTAAAAAAGATTGATGATGCAAAAGTTGATTAAAAAAAGGATCCTGGTTCCCGTGCTGGCCGTTACCTTTTTAATAGTTGGTAGTAGCTTTAAGAGTGATTTCTTCGAAATTGCCAAACAAATAGAGATATTCACTACCCTCTTTAAAGAGTTGAATATGAACTATGTGGATGAGACAAATCCTGCTGAGTTAATGGATACCGCTATAAAGAACATGTTAAATGAACTCGACCCATACACCAAATTCTTAAACGAACAGGATGTTGAGGCCTACAAAATAAATAATGCAGGGGAATACTCAGGTATAGGGGCTTTGGTGCGTTCCTATAAAGATAGATTATTGGTCATTGAACCATATAAGGATTATCCTGCGGACAAAGCTGGACTTAAGGCGGGTGATGAGATTATTAAAATTGGGGATATCAATATCTCCGATTTTGATGACAATGCCAGCGAACTACTTAAAGGAGCGAACAATTCCTCTGTTGCAATTACCTATAAAAGACTGGGCAAGATAAATACTACTTCTATAAAACGTGAAGCTATAGAAGTTGATGCTGTACCCTATTATCAAATGGTTAATGATAAAACAGGTTATATTGTTTTGGCAAAATTCAATGCAAAGGCTTCTTCCCAAACAAAAGCGGCCCTGATTGACCTCAAAGGAAAAGGTGCCGAAAGAATTATCTTGGATCTGCGAGGAAATCCTGGTGGATTATTATCAGAGGCCATAAATGTTACCAATCTATTTGTACCCAAGGGGGAATTGATTGTAACGACAAAATCAAAAGTTAAAAAATTCAATTCGGAATACAGGACAAAACACAAGGCTGTTGATACTGAAATACCTTTGGTTATTTTAGTGAATGGCAGCAGTGCCTCGGCAAGTGAAATCGTATCGGGAAGTTTACAGGATTTGGACCGTGCCGTAATTATGGGTGCCCGCAGTTTTGGCAAAGGTTTGGTGCAAAGACCCATGAAACTTACCTACGGAACTCAACTAAAAGTAACTATAAGCCGATATTATACCTCTTCGGGAAGATGTATTCAATCGCTTGACTATTGGAATAGGGACGAAGATGGTAATGCGATTCGCAATACACAATTCAACCAATTTAAAACAAGAAATGGCCGTAAGGTTCAGGACGGAGGAGGTGTGTTGCCTGATGTTGTCATCGATGAACTGAATACCAATTCCTTGACGAAGGCATTAGAGCAAAATAACATCATTTTTGATTTCGCCACGGACTATCACTACCAGAATTCGATAGAAAAAATAAGCGATATTTCATTTTCCAATGCGGATTTCAATGCTTTCAAATCTTTTGTTTCCCAGAGTAATTTCACTTACGAGACAAAATCCGAAAAGGCAATCAAAGAAGCTATGGACAACGAGGATAATGATGTATTGGGAACTTCAGTGCAAGAGAACTTTAAATCACTTTTGGCAGAAATAGAGAAAAGCAAGTTTCAGGCTTTGGATAAACATCAAAAAGAAATCCAAAAAATATTGGAAGATGAAATCGTTAAAAGATACTTTTATAGAGAAGGGTTATTTGAATATTATCTGACTCATGATGAAGCTATCTTGGCCGGCACTGAGCTATTGGCAAATCAGGGCAAATACAGTTCAATCCTACAATAGTACCTGATCCTATTTGTATATGCAGCTCCCGGGATTTGATTTTATAAAGTGTTTTCCATAGTTTACTGCCGTGGGATCCTTACACCCTTTTAGGTTTCTTATTTTTATATTCCTAAAGTCAATTGGTTGGCCTTCGCTTTGTAAGGCAATAAACCCTGATGTCAATAATTGTCCGTCCTTCTTTATTTTTGGGTCATAACGGTCAACGACACCTCCACCAATTTGCGGTTTGGTATATTGTAAAACTTCTTTTCCGTTCACAATATGGGTAACCAATGAATCCCCTAAAACTATAAGTTCCGCCTTCACCCATTTAGTCCCAAAATAGGTTTCCGAAGATGAATTTATACAGTGTCTTGGATCAATTTTACCTTTATAAACTACCTCTGTCCCGGGGGAGCACATATTTCCGGTTGGTCTGGCTTTGCCTTTCTCCAAGCCCGCCAAAAATTGCATTTCAACGGAGATTGGCCAGTTTTGTTCCCTGGGCATGGTTTTGGGGTCTTGACTATGGAACATAACGCCACTATTCTTCACGGTAAAACTGGGAGCACCTGGGTGTAGTTTGCCCACAAATCTATATTCCAGAGACAAATGAAAATAAGAATAGGGCTCATTATAATACAAATGCCCAAAACGGTCGTCAAAATCCCCATCATATTGATCATAGCGAACTTTAATGATTTCGTCCTCAACCCTAAAAGTATCCCCATGATTATCGCCAACATCATAATGGTGGATTTTCGTCGTCCAATTGTCAATGTCGTTTCCGTTGAACATACTTTCCCAGCCCTCACTCTTAGCAATGGCCCTTACACTAGCACATTGGTGAATGAGCGTAGCAAGGCATAAAAATCCCAGTACTCTCAAATAAGACATCATACCATATATTTTAATTGAATCCCCTTCCAAGATACTACAAGTTTTGTTCTAACACTATTTAATTGGTTCCCAAGAAGTGGATCTTAAGCAATTTATGACATGAAGTATTTCGTTTGGTAGTTCCGCATTGAACTAGTTATACATAATTGAAGCCTAAAACAATAGAATAATGGGATTGATTATTTACATTTATAATTCGATGCATTTCGATTATCAAAAACCCGTAACTAGTTAATGCCTCAACCTATTCCAAGCACAAATTATGAAAAAAGCACTTCTTGCCATCCTGATTACCACCCATCTCATAACATTTGCACAAAAAGAGACAAAAGAGAAAATCAAACCAATTCCAAAGCCGCAGTCATTTGTAACATCACATCAAGGAACGTTCAATGGCGAAACCATAAAATATAAAGCTACCGCCAAGGAATCCTATTTAAAAAATAGTTTAGGTGATTCTGTTGCCTCGATATGGTCCGTAGCGTATACCCAAGACGGTATCGCAAATAGTGCTAAAAGACCTGTAACCTTTGTTTTTAATGGTGGCCCAGGCTCGGCCTCTGTATGGTTGCATATGGGTTTGTTTGGCCCCAAAATCGTTAAAGTAGATTCAGATGCCAAAAAAGATGATGGCGCCGCACCCTACGATTTGTTGACCAATGAACATGCCCTCTTGGATTTAACCGATTTGGTATTCGTTGACCCAGTGGGTACGGGTTATAGTAGAGTCATTGGGAAAGGGAAAGAAAAGGACTATTGGGGTTTAAAGGAAGATGCCAAATCTGTTGCACAGTTTATGCGGCAATGGATTACCGAAAATAAACGTTGGTTTTCACCAAAATATATTGCTGGGGAAAGCTTTGGAACCACACGTGCGGCAGCGGTAGGAAAAGAACTGGAAGGCAGTGGGCAAAATATGGCCTTGAATGGACTTATTTTAATCTCCCAAGCTCTGGATTACGATGGTTCTACCTCAATACATAATAATATTACCTCCTATGTAACCTATTTACCCAGTATGGCAGCCACAGCATGGTACCATAAAAAAGCTGGACAAGGTAAAAAGTTGGAAGATTTCATAAGCGAATGTCGAAAATTTACTTATGATATCTATACCCCGGCTTTGTACAAAGGTTCTTTATTGACGGAAGGTGAAAAAAACTCCATTGCCGAAAAGTTGACCTATTTCATAGGGCTGGACAAGAACTATATCCTAAGATCTGATCTCCGGATTTTAATGCATCGTTTTCAAAAACAATTATTGGCGGATAAAGGGCTGTCGATTGGTCGTTTGGATGGGAGGTTCATGGGCGATGAAGCTGATAAGCTTTCTGAGAATCCACATTTGGGGGATGCCGCCAGTTACCAAATCAGTTCTGCCTATACGGCAGCATTAAACCATTATTATGCCTCGGTTTTAAAGGTTGAAATGAATAGGCCCTATTTAACCTCAAATCGCAAAATTGGAAGTACTTGGCGATGGAGAACAGTCCCAGATGGCAGTTATTGGGAACCTACCCCGGTAAATGTGTCCAGAGCATTAGGTGAAACCATGCGTCGTAATACCGATATGAAAGTCCTTGTTGCTAGCGGATATTATGATTTGATCACTCCATTTTTCGATGCTGAATATACATTTTCTAGAAACGGAATTGTCAATGAAAGAGTAGAAATGAGGTACTATGAGGCAGGACATATGATGTATACGCATGAACCTGACTTGATCAAGATATCAAAGGACATTAGAAACTTCTTAACCACACAATAATTCTTAAACTAGGGAGAATGAATCTATTGCGATTTCTAATTGCTGCCTGTTGCAGCTTTGCATGTGGAAATGGGTCTACTACAGAGAAAATGTTGACTATGAACGAAACACAGGCTACCCAGATACCAAAAACAACTTTGGTCGTACTGGGAAATGTGCAAGATGCCGGCTCACCCCATATCGCTTGTAAAAAGGACTGTTGCAAAGAACTATTCGCAAATCCAGATGCGAATCGAATGGTAGTCTCCTTGGGTTTAATAGATGCGGAAAACGAAAAAACATATCTGTTTGAGGCTACACCTGATATCTCGGAGCAACTTGAACGTTTAAAGAACAAGGCACCCTACAACGCCAATGAAATACCAAATGGTATTTTTATTACGCATGCCCACATAGGCCATTATGCCGGGCTCATGTACCTAGGTAAGGAAGCAGCAAACAAAAAAAATGCAAAAGTATACGCGATGCCCAGGTTGAAGGCCTATTTAGAAAACAATGGCCCTTGGGGCCAATTGGTCACCAATCAAAATATAGCACTGGAAGAAATTCATCATAATAAAGAAATCAATTTATCGTCAAATATTAAAGTCGTACCTATTAGGGTTCCTCATCGCGATGAATATTCTGAGACGGTAGGCTTTAAAATTATAAGTCCGAACAAAAGTGCTTTATTTATCCCCGACATAGATAAATGGAATCAATGGGAATCAAGCATTCTCGAAGCTATAATGAGCGTGGATTATGCATTGATCGATGCGACCTTTTACGATGCTACTGAAATCAGCCATCGTGATATTTCTGAAATCCCGCATCCTTTTGTGATTGAAACTATGGAATTGTTCAAGAACCAAGCTAAAGCTGTTCGAAATAAAATGTATTTTATTCATTTGAACCATACCAATCCCCTTTTGAACCAAGAAAGTGAACAATCAAAGGAAGTATTGGCCAAAGGTTTCAAAATTGCCAGAATCAATGCTGTCATCGAACTTTAAGGAACATATTGCCCAACTACTGGCCAGTCCTATTTTGAAAGTCGACCGAGTTTCGGGAGGTGACATTTCAAAAGCTTTTTGCGTAGAGAGCGCGATGCAGCGTTTTTTCCTCAAGGTAAACGAAAACCGCTTTGCGTTAGAAATGTTCACGGCAGAAAAAAAAGGTCTTGAAAGCATTAATCGCACCAAAACAATTAAAGCACCGGAAGTCGTGGACTGTGGACAATATGAAAATAATTCCTATATATTGATGGAGTTCATAGAATCCAAAAATCCAACGGCAAAAGAACAAGAGGTCTTTGGACATGAATTGGCCGATTTGCATGCCTTTCCTATCGGTGATTCATTTGGTTGGTTTCAAGATAACTATATCGGTAGCTTGCCACAATCAAACAAAAACTATCAAGATTGGGCCTTATTTTATACGAGCGAACGTTTGTTGCCCCAACTTAAAATGGCAAAGGAAAAGGGATTAATGGTTTCCAGTGAAATCCCTACGGAAAGTACCCTGGTAAAAAGATGCCGGCAATTTTTCCCAAAAGTTAAACCTGCATTGATTCACGGGGATTTATGGAGTGGCAACTATCTCATAAGCACTCAGGGCATACCCTATCTACTTGATCCCGCAGTGTATTTTGGCCATTATGAAGTGGATCTTGCCATGACGCAACTCTTCGGTGGTTTTTCCTCGGACTTCTATGCTGCTTATGCTGAGCATATGCCGCCCGAAAACCTGCAGAACCAAAGAAAGGATTTTTACCAATTGTATTATCTCTTGGTGCATCTTAATTTATTCGGAAGATCATATTACCGATCTGTCATGCAAATCCTAAAAACATACTTCAATTAAAACAACAACCCAACCTATAATTCTCTAATTTTAAGAAACCCAATCCCGCGATAGAAAATGCGATTCCTCAAACATCTTTTCCCAGTTTTAGCTCTTTGTATTATTTTCATTTTCCTCGTTAACTGCGAAAAATCAAAACCCAAGGCAACATCCTATATCACTTGGTCAGATTATCTGGGTGATTCAGGGCGCAGCCACTTTTCAACTTTATCCGGGATCACACCCAAAAATGTTGCTGATCTTAAAATAGCCTGGAGCTATGAAGCACCAGATTGGGGACAAATGCAAATGAACCCGATTGTGGTTGATAGCCTGCTTTATGGGGTGACGGCTGCATTGCGTGCTTTTGCGCTGAACGCTGCAACCGGAAAGGAACTTTGGCGTTTTGGCGACTCATTACAAGTGTGGCATTCAACAAGCCGAGGTGTTTCGTATTGGCAAAATGGTAATGACAAACGGATTTTATTTACAAGGGGGGCTGATTTGTATGCTCTGGATGCCATGACCGGCAAGCCTATCAGCAGTTTTGGAAACGGAGGAAAGATAGATATGCGTTCAGGCCTCCCAGAGCATGATAAGGACAAGTTTGTAATCTCGAACACGCCTGGGGCAGTCTATAAGGATTTGATTGTAATGCCTCTACGCCTTTCTGAGGGTGTAGATGCGGCCCAAGGTGATATCATGGCTTTTAATGTGGTCACTGGAGCCCTGGAATGGGCTTTTCATCCCATACCCTATCCTGGGGAAGAGGGATATGAAACTTGGGAAGATAAAAACGCCTACCGGAACGAATTGGTGGGTGCGGCCAACAATTGGGCCGGGATGGCAGTGGATGAGGAGATGGAAATCATATATGTGCCAACAGGTTCTGCAGCTCCAGATTTCTATGGCGGTATGCGCAAAGGGAGCAATTTATATTCAGATTGCCTGTTGGCCCTGAATGCGAACACAGGTGAGCGTATTTGGCATTTTCAGTTCACCCATCATGATCTATGGGACAGAGATCCCCCGGCCCCTCCAAATCTGTTGACGGTAGAACGGAATGGAAAAAAGATACCCGCCGTCGCACAGGTCACTAAACAAGGATATGTGTATGTTTTTAATCGCAAGACCGGAGAGCCTTTATTCGAAATTGAGGAAAGACCCGTCCCTGCATCGCTATTGAAAGGAGAAGAAGCATGGCCTACACAGCCCTTTCCCGTAGCTCCCAAACCTTTTGCTAGACAATCCATTGATATTACCGAGAATGATGTTAGTCCGTATGCAGAGAATATTGAGGAGTTGAAAGGAGTACTTAATATGGTAGATAAACGAATATACGCCCCACCGAACGTTGATCCCGTCTTACTGCTTCCAGGGTATGATGGGGCGGCGGAATGGGGCGGCGCGGCAACCGATCCGGAAGACGGAATCATTTATATAAATTCGAACGAAATGCCCTGGATTATGCAAATGGAAGAAGTCGATGAAAAAAGTACTGCCGCTTCATTGGGGGAACAGGTTTATAGTGATAATTGTGTTATCTGCCATAAAGCGGATAGATCGGGAATTGAATTGAGTGGATTTCCTTCGCTTATAGGTTTAAAAACATCTAAAAGCAAAAAAGAAGTTGCATTACAGATCAACCAAGGGAAAGGAATGATGACGGGTTTTCCAGACATCTCAGGGAATGAAATGGAGGCCTTGCTGAATTTTTTATTTGATGAAAATGAAAAACAAGAAGTTACCACTGAAAAGCCAAAGACGTACCCATTGCCCTATAAACACAAAGGATACAACAAGTTCTTCGACAGCAATGGCAATCCTGGGATTACACCGCCATGGGGAACCCTACACGCCATAAATTTAAATACCGGTGAGTATATTTGGTCCGTTCCTTTAGGCGAAACGCTTGCCTTGAAAGAAAAAGGTATCACGGGAACGGGGTGCGAAAATTATGGAGGTCCGGTCGTAACAGCAAACGGATTGCTTTTTATTGGAGCAACCAAAGACGGCTATTTTAGGGTATTTGATAAACACAATGGTACATTGTTGTGGGAATACAAATTGCCTGCAGCCGCATTTGCAACGCCTGCCATGTACCAAGTTAATGGCAAACAGTATATTGCAATAGCCTGTGGTGGTGAGAAATTGGGTACTGACAAAGGAAATCAAATAATAGCTTTCGCCTTGGAATAGTCAGTTATTGATCACATTTCACTTTCTTAAACCCTCCCCCATCGCGAATAAGCATATCGTATTCAGTTATTTTTTCCTCCAGGTTATAATTTTCAAATTTGTATTCCGGGGTATATAAAATCTCATCCCAATAGGTCGTTTGAGGTCGTGTAGCCCTTAAATCACTTGTTTCAAGCATCCATTTTTTAAGTTTCTCCCTTAAGCTTTTTAAGACTTTTTCGTATTTAGTGTTTCCAATTTCATTAGTTAGGTTATAGGGGTCATCGGAAAGTACATAAAACTCTTCTGCAGGTCTTTTGCCAAATGCCAGCTTGAAATAATCCTTGTCGGCAGGTTCGTCCTTCATGGCCAAAATCAAGAACTTGGAAATAGAATTGTCTACATCACCATACTGCCCTACGGATTGATGTACTTCGGGATCCCCTGAGGGCCAGCGATCCGGTTCAAAATTCCTGATATAAAGAAAGTCCTTGGTACGGATAGCTCGTGACGGATAGCTCAAATCACCTTTACGCACATTCGCATGGCGTTCGCGCTCTAAAAAAACCATGTTTCTATCGTCTCCTGACAGATTTTCAGTAAATAATCCTAACAAACTTTTCCCACTGAATTCTTCTGGGATTTCCATACCTGCGGCTTCTAAAAAAGTGGGGGCAAAATCTACAAAATTCATAAATGCCGTTATACGCTTCCCACCTTCAATATGACCTTTCCAATACATGGCCAAGGGCATTCTTGTACCATAGTCATAAAGTGTTGCCTTGGCGCGGGGAAAAGGCATGCCATTATCACTGGTCATTACAATGAGTGTATTTTCCAACATTCCTTTTTCTCTAAGCAATTCGATTATACTGCCCGATTCGCGGTCAAAACGCTCTACTTCATAGTAATAGTCCATTATATCGTTCCGTACGCAGGGATTGTCCGGAAGAAATCCAGGAACTGATACGTTATCGGCATCCATGCCGCTTTTTACGCCGGTATTAATCTCATAAGCACGATGTGGATCTTGGCTCCCAAACCAATAGGCAAAGGGTTGACCCTTCTTCTTGTCCTGTAAGAAAGTCTTAAAATCGGGGTAATCCATTCCCGCCGGATTGTGTTCATATCCCCCACTTTCAAAATCGCCGGGGCCCCAACCTTTTCTGCTCTTTCCAGTATGATATCCCGATTGCTTTAACAATGAAACCCAATTCGGATATTCATTGGGAATAACTGACCAGAGGTTTCCGGCACTTCCCAACTGATGCGGATAGCGACCCAAAAGAATACTTGCCCTGGACGGTGAACAGGAAGGCGCCGCACAGTATGCGTTTTCGAAGAGTACGCCCATATCAGACAATCCATCAAAAGTAGGGGTCCGAACAGTTTGGTCCCCATATACTCGCGCATGCGGGAACGACCAATCATCAGCGATTAAAAAAACAATATTGGGCCGTATTGATGATTTACTGTATGCTATCGGTGTTCTAACAGTACTTCCGGACAATAGCCCTGTCAAGGTGGCTATTAGGACAAGTTTTACGAACTTGTGAACTGCAGGGGTTGGTCTTTTCATTCGCTTTTCATACTTTCCATTAAATATACAAGAGAATATGGATAAAATAAAAGTATTGGTCATTGGCTGTGGCAATATGGGGGCATCGCATGCACGGGCCTATCACCAATTAGATGATTTTGAAATCGCAGGCCTCGTTAGTCGAAAATCCGATAGCAGGGAAAAATTGTCAGAGGAATTGGGCGGATATCCAACCTTTGGTGATTATGAATCCGCATTGCGGGCTACAAATCCACATGCCGTATCAATCAATACCTATCCGGACACCCATGCTGTTATCATAAGGGCGGCATTGCATGCCAATGCCCATGTGTTCGTTGAAAAACCCTTGGCGTTAACCGTCGCCGCTGCTCAGGAATTGGTGGAATTGGCAAAACGAAAAAAGAAAAAAATGGTTGTTGGCTATATCCTCAGAGTGCATCCTGCTTGGACCAAATTCGTCGAAATAGCACGCAAACTAGGTAAACCATTGGTCATGCGCATGAACCTGAACCAACAAAGTTCTGGCAAAAATTGGTATACCCATAAACAATTGATGCAGTCTATGTCTCCCATTGTGGACTGCGGGGTGCATTATGTTGATATCATGTGTTTGATGACCCAATCGATTCCCGTTAGTGTCAGTGCCATTGGAGCAAAACTAACCGATGAGATTGCGGACACCATGTATAATTATGGCCAGTTACAAGTACGTTTTAAAGATCGATCTGTAGGTTGGTACGAAGCGGGTTGGGGACCCATGATGAGTGAAACCTCCGGTTTTATAAAGGATGTCATTGGGCCCAAGGGTTCGGTATCAATTTCCGATGAAATAAATAGTGAATCACAGGATATTGAGGGCCATACTAAAACAGGTGGGCTAAAGTTGCATCATGCCGCATTGGATGATAATGGTAATTTCATTAAAAAGGATGATTTTGTTAGCACCACAGATGAGCCAGATCACGACGGACTCTGTCGTTTGGAACAGGAATATTTCCTCAAGGCCATTACTGAAGACATTGATTTAGAGGGCCATCTAAGGGATGCCGTGAATAGTTTACGCATCGTTTTGGCCGCAGATGAATCTTTTAGAACGGGTATAACGGTAGAATTATAAATTAATCTTTGAAAACAGGGGTTTTTGTTAGATCTATCAACTCTTTGTCCTCTACATTCAAGATGCGTTTTGTTCGTAAATACCGATTACGGTTCCACTCGTCAAAATTGCTGGCGTTTGGATCAACACTACTGATACGTACCATTTCAGACGCATGAATGAATTGGTTGTCGCCAATCCACATACCTACATGTACCACTTTTTCAGCAGTGGAGTCGGTGGCTTTACTTCCAAAGAACAGTAGATCGCCTTTGATCAACTTGTCAAAACCCATTGTTGAGTCTATAGCTTTGCCCGTATGTACTTGTTGCGATGCATCCCGGGGTATGACCATCCCGTTTAAAAAGAAAATGGTTTTGGTAAAGCCACTACAATCAACGCCCTTGGTCGATGTTCCGCCCCAGAGGTAAGGAACGCCCATGAGCCTTTTCGAGGTAGAAACCAAAGTCTCAGTGGTCGGATTCAAATTCTCTAACCATTGCTTGTAATCCGCAGCTTCACGCCTATCGACAAATGCCAATCTCCCATCAGGAAATTTTACTTTAAAAAAGCTGACATCTTCATCAATTTTCGCTAAAACACTTCCTGCGACGATATCGGAAACCACTTGTAAGCTATGATTCGGTGTTGAATACGTGTGGCCAAAAGTTTTGGTAAATATTACTTTTTGGGCAGATTTCCATGTATTTGCTTGGTGATCATCCATAAGTTCAATACCACCCTCATCAACCCAAGAAAGATAATTGTCCGGCGTTTGAATGTAATACCAGCCATCTTCCTTTTTCAAGACATTTATCGGAGTGCCCAAGGTAGCCTGGGTTACCAATTCAGCCGAATGTTTTGCATTACTGCGCATATTTGCGACGGAAATATTTACCGCTGCGTGCACCATTCCATTGAGTTTGACCGAAGGTAAAAGTTTGATACTATCAATAAAAGCAACGTTCTCGAGAGACAATTGCTCTTTTAAGGCTTTTACAGCTTTGGGTAAGTTACTTTCACCCCTTAAAATATACTTATCGTTGTTTTTTATAGCTTCCACATTGAACCTTGCCACGCGCTTATCAGGGGCAAATTCTGATTTAACGCCAATTATTTGATTCTCGAGCCAATTTTCCGACTTTTCTTCGGAGGAACACCCTATAAGGATCATGGCAATTATTATTGATGGCAATCTTAGTTTCATAAGCCGATAATTTTTATAAAAATAGGCAATATCAATCAGCAAAAACTCCCGCATCTATTTATCAAGTCCCATTTTTTTGTGCTTTTTGCTTAATTTCGCCTTGCATGGTAAAATTAAAGGTCATAGAGCTTTTTGCAGGCGTAGGCGGGTTTCGGCTGGGGCTTGAGAAAACCGGTAACTACGAGATTGTCTGGTCCAATCAATGGGAACCATCAACCAGGAAACAACATGCCTCAATGGTCTATGAAGCTCGTTTTGGTGCTGAAAACCATTGTAATGGGGATATTTCCGAAGTTCCCACATCTGAAATCCCCGATGGGGATGTTTTGGTGGGCGGATTTCCATGTCAGGACTATTCGGTTGCCACGACCTTGCAGAATTCTAAGGGATTGATTGGCAAAAAAGGGGTTTTATGGTGGTCAATACACCGCATCCTATCGGAAAAGGCAAATCCCCCTAAATATTTATTCCTTGAAAACGTTGATCGCCTATTAAAGTCCCCGTCTTCCCAACGCGGACGAGATTTTGCAATAATGCTCAAAAGTTTGGGTGATTTGGGGTATGCCGTGGAATGGAGGGTCATCAACGCAGCGGATTATGGGATGCCACAACGGCGTAGACGTATATTTTTCATAGGATATCATAAAACTACAAACCTCTATAAATCCTTGAATAAATCGGGTAAAAAAGAATGGATTTACGCAAAGGGTACTATGGCAAACGCTTTTCCAGTACAAAACGTTCAAGAACAATGTCACAATCTTAGCATTACCGGTGATTTGATTGAAATATCGGAACAATTCAACTCAGATGGGGAACTATCCCCTTTTGTAAATAGCGGTGTGTACATTAATGGGGAAGTTCATACAGCCAAAACCGTTCCTAATTATACCGGGCCAAGAACCGTACTTGCCGATGTGCTACAAAATGGGGAGGTAACTCCTGAATTTTATATTCCTATTGCGGATTATCCGAAATGGGAGTATTTAAAAGGGGCAAAAAAAGAAGTGCGTATTACTAAAAAAGGTTTTGAATATACCTATAGTGAGGGTGGAATGACTTTTCCGGATACCCTGGACAAGGCCTCACGTACAGTAATCACCGGTGAGGGGGGCAAAAGTGCATCTAGGTTCAAACATGTAGTACAAACGGCAAAGGGCTTGCGACGCTTAACCCCTGTTGAATTGGAACGATTGAACATGTTCCCGGACAATCACACCCAATTGGAAGGTATTTTAGATGCCAAAAGGGCCTTTTTTATGGGAAATGCCCTGGTAGTTGGAGTGGTAACGCAAATCGGAAGAGCGCTCTACGAGAAAATCAATTTGCAGGTGTCGACCTAAATAAGGAGTTATAAACGGGGTTTGTGAAATAAACAACAACTTTCGAATTTTCGGATTCCATGAGCTACAAGCATCTAAATACTTACAGGCTAGAGTGCGCTAACCGCCCAAAACGCAAATGAAGGGTATAGACCGTCAACACATCTTCCGCACATCCCAAAGTGGTCTTTTAATCTTTGAAAGCCCCAGTAGTTGTGTCTGAAACTACATTGTTCCATTGAAAATAGAATAATCAGGCGGTTCATAAAAGACTTTTTACAGACCACTTGGTTTGTTGTCCCTTAATTCCGAAAAGTAATTCTAGTAAAAAGTGCCTTTCATCGATAACCTACCAACAAACATAGTGTTTGAACTGCTTATGGTTTAATCATGAAGGTTGGCAACAAACCAAGAGGTCGGTTTTTGGCTTTTTCTAAGTTTAATAACAATAAAACAAATTCGACATATCACAAGCGTTTTCCATTTGTAAAAATAAGATGGTAAGAAAGAAGAAT
The DNA here is from genome assembly GCA_964532755.1 of uncultured Maribacter sp. Taxonomy (GTDB): domain Bacteria; phylum Bacteroidota; class Bacteroidia; order Flavobacteriales; family Flavobacteriaceae; genus Maribacter_A. The sequence goes on from CAZHJO010000002.1 coordinate 33,160, forward strand.
GCATCAAAGCATAACTATTTCGTATGCCCAATTTTCTCAGGGAATTTAAGGGATGGTATGAAAATCGACCTTATCTTTAATCTTGGTTAGAATTACGGATCCGACCACCCCAGCCTGCAGTGTTCTTTTTATAAAATCATTAGCTGTAATTCAATGAACAAACAACAAATCATAGCATGGTTGCTCAAAGGAGATGTTTCAATTCAATATCAGGTGCATCGTGATTTGCTGGAACGCAATAGAAAGGATTTACAAGATAGGATAGCCACTGAAGGATGGGGGAAGCGGTTTCTGTCCAAACGCAAACCTGATGGGAATTGGGGGCAAAGATTTTACCAGCCTAAATGGACGTCCACTCATTACACCTTATTGGATCTTCGTAATCTAAACCTAAATCCAGGAAATGTAATAGTGAATGAATCCATTGAGATACTATTGAACACCCCCAAGGCGGAAGATGGAGGTATTCGATTGGGTCCATCAACATCAGTTCATAGTGATGTTTGCGTTAATGGGATGTTTTTGAATTATGCAGCTTACTTTCAAACCAATGAGCGGCAATTGCACTCAATTGTAGATGGTATTTTACATGAGCTAATGCCCGATGGGGGTTTCAATTGTAGAACCACAAGAAGTGGAGCGGTACATAGTTCATTACATTCAACCCTTTCCGTTCTTGAGGGCCTAACCGGGTTTATTAAGGCAGGACATACATACAGGATCGTTGAAATCAAAAGTGCAATTAAAAGTGCAGAGGAATTTATATTAACGCACCAGCTGTTCCTTTCAGACCGTACCGGTGAAATCATTAGAAAAGAATTTCTTAGATTATCCTACCCTTGTAGATGGCGGTATGACATCTTAAGGGCATTGGATTATTTTCAATACTCCAAAGCGGTATGGGATAGTAGAATGACCCCCGCGATCGATGTTTTGCTAAAGAAGCGCAATAAAGACGCAACATGGAACGTACAGGCAAAACATCAGGGTGAAGTCCATTTTGATATGGAAATTGCGGGCAGACCTAGTAGGTGGAACACTTTGAGGGCATTGCGTGTGTTAAATCACTTTAAGATTGAATAGTTTGAGTTAAAGGGCATGAAAAGAAGAATTTATCCTCATATTTGGGTTATACGCGACAAAACAACAATCAACAACATAAATCACTGTTAATCAACACTTGTAATTTGTTTCTATCAGATTTTTCGACTATCTTTTACCTATGATTAGTTTAGAAAAATCGGAGAACAAGGAATTCCTGGAAAAATCGATACACCATTTGGAAGCTACTGGCTTTGAAAGTATAAAAGCCGATATTGAAGGTTATGAAACCCCTAAATCATATGCGAAAATAGGAAGTGATATTAAGATCACCCCTGATATTGTGGCGCTAAAGAATGGGATGAAATATTTTTTTGAAATTAGTCTTAAATCAGAAAAGCCTCTTCTACTTAAATCAAAATGGTTGTTTTTGGATGCATTGAGTCGTTTAAAATCAAATAGGTTCCGCATAATCACTACAAAAGGGCATTATAAATTCACTGAAAATATGTTGGAAGATATTAATCTTACCAATAAATCGCCTATTCGGATCTAATATTTGGCATTCTTTATTTTTTTAGCATTCCTATATGGGGAATACCATCTTCTAGATACTCCCCTCCTACTTCTTTAAATCCTAGGGAATTGTAGAATTTCCTTAAATAGGTTTGAGCGGAAAGATGTATTGTTGTTTTGTTCAAATGTTCGTGAACAGCTCTAATGGAAGCTATCATTATTTTACGGCCAAAACTGAACTTACGCTCCGTGCTTTTTACTACCACCCTTCCAATGCTGGCCTCTTCAAAAAAAGCACCAGGCTTTAAAATTCTTGTGTAGGCTACTACCCTATCATTCTTTAATCCCAATACATGGAGCGCTTTTTGGTCCTTGCCATCCAAATCCTGGTACACACAATCTTGCTCCACTACAAATACCTCAGAACGTAATTGTAGAATACCATACAGTTCATTTAATGAAAGCTCATCAAATTCCTTAACACTAATTTTCATCATTAATCTTGAACAATAATTTGTTTAGCATCGCATTTGCCAAATTCAGGTTGAATATTAACATGATTGATACCGAATTTATGATACATCTCTTCTTCTATCTGATCCAATATAATGTCAAATTCAGATATTTTTATATCCTTTAGAAAGTCGATATGTGCTTCAAGATGAACCTCATCTTCATTCAACTGCCAAATATGAACATGATGCACATTTTTTATAGGGTCTATTTTACCGATGGTTTCCACAATATTTTGAACATGGATGGTGCTGGGTGTAAACAACATCAACACCCGGGTCGACTCTTTCAGTAGATCATAGCCCATATAAATCAAATACAGGGCAATGGCCAAGGTCAGGGCTGGGTCTACCCAATACATTTGAAAAAACTTCATTAGAAGACCGCCTACCAATACAGCCACAGAGGCCATCATATCCGTAAATAAATGCAGATAGGCCGATTTCATGTTCATGTTTCTTTCCGCATCCTTTTTTAGCAGTAAAACACTGAATCCATTTGCAAGTATACCCAAAAACGATAACCAAATCACCAGATTCGATTCAATGGCCCTTGGCTCCATAAAACGTTCAATGGCCTCAATGATCAAGAATATTGCAACTATAATCAAGGTGGCTGCATTTACAAATGCAGCAATAATCTCTGCTCTCTTATAACCGAAGGTTTTGTTGATAGAAGCCTTCTTTTTGGAAAGTGCCGTTGCTACATAACTAATAATAAGGGATAGGACATCACTAAAGTTATGAAGGGCATCGGATAATAATGACAAACTTCCCGAAATCAATCCTCCTATGACCTGGGAGACGGTGATAAGAATATTTAGAAGTATTGAAATTATAAGGTTTTTACCTTTAAGATCAATATGGGCGTGGGAATGGTTGTGGTTTGGTGCCATAGTATAACAAAAGGGATAGTTGAATTTATTTCAACCATTTCAAATAAAAATACTTTGAAAAAACACTGTTATGAACAGGCTATTTTTTCAATACGTCGCTCATGCCTGCCACCCTCAAATTCAGTATTTAGAAAAACCTTTACCATTTCCAATGCTTGGGGCAGTGAAATGAATCGCGCTGGTAAACTTAAAATGTTAGCATCGTTATGTTCGCGTGCCAATTGTACTAGTTCCTTATTCCAACAAAGTGCGGCTCGTATCTTTTGGTGTTTATTGGCCGTCATAGAAGCACCATTGCCACTACCGCATATAATAATTCCATAATTAACTATCCGATCCTCGACATCTTTAGCAACGGGATGTATAAAATCAGGATAATCAACACTATCAGTACCATCGGTACCATAGTTACTAACCTCAATATCCATTGACTTTAATAAACCTATTATAGCCAACTTGTACTCAGTTCCAGCGTGATCATTTCCTATTGCTATTTTCATTTTATAAGAATGGGTTTATTACAAATGTACAAATACATTGTTATTCACAACAATTGCCGAGTACAGACGTTATACTTTCTAATTGTATTCAAATACATTGTTATCAACTTACCAATATTGCTTGTTAACTTGTTTATAATTAACCTAAAAATAATTGTATTTAAATTTTGTCATTAATCTTCTATTTTGTCTTACAAAACAATTAGGTAAGAAAAGAATTTACTTCTAAAATAATAATAGAAAGATATTAAGTTAAATCTTTTCATAGTTAACAATACATTCAACTTAACTTATTAATAAATTTGTGTTGAAATAGGTTATCAACTAGTATTGATAACAAATATAAAAGGCTGATTTAGAAGATAGATAACATCTAATAAAATGTCAATAAACTACTAAAGTGTTTCAAAAGTATTTTCCCAACATTTTTTTATCACTGCTATCAACACACTATCATAAACATCAATTTGTTTTTTAATCATTTAAAGAAAAATAGAATATAAATTAGATATGTTGATAACCTATACAAAAGGTAAAACAAACTTTAAGGAAAATAAACAGAATGAAGCTACTGGATTATAATTTGTAATTTTCCCCCAAATGAAATTTTAATGTCAAAGAAGAAGAAAAAAGCTAGAAACCATAGAAAAAACGAAATCACTAAAGGAATATTCACAGTACTTGAAAAAGAACCAAAAAAAAGCTTTACTTATAAGCAAATTGCGGCAAGAATAGGAGTTGTAGACGCGAGCGAGCGTAATCAATTGATTAAAAGACTTACGCAGCTTAAAGAAAACAAAAGAATTTTAGAGCAGACCAGAGGTCATTTCAAAGCAGTAACATCAACAAAGACCTATCACACAGGAACGGTTGATATTACCGGTAGGGGAAATGCCTATATAGTTATCGAAGGAATGGGGGAAGATGTATTTGTCCCTTTCAATAAACTAAAAAAAGCTTTTCATAAGGATACCGTTGAAGTGTACATTTTTCCAAGAAGAAATGGAAAGAAATTGGAGGGTGAGATAACAAAAGTGGTTGCAAGAAACAAGACTACTTTCGTTGGTGTTGTTGATATGCAAAAATCCTTTGCTTTTGTCAGGCCATCTGATTTTAGAATGTACACTGATATTTTTATTCCGAAGGAAAAAATAGGTGCAGCTGAAAATGGTGACAAAGTGGTTGTCGAAATTACCGAATGGCCAGATAATGCAAGTTCACCTTTTGGTGTTATTACAAGTATATTGGGTAAACCAGGGGAACACCATACTGAGATTCATTCCATTTTAGCCGAATATGGGTTACCATATGAATTTCCGTATGAAGTAGAGCAATATGCGAATACGCTGGATACTACGATAAAAGCCGATGAAATAGCTAAAAGAAGGGATATGAGAGAGGTACTTACCTTTACCATTGACCCCAAGGATGCCAAGGATTTTGATGACGCACTATCATTTGCAATCCTTGAAAATGGCAATTACGAAATTGGTATTCATATTGCCGATGTTTCACATTATGTATTGCCGGATTCTATTTTGGATGATGAGGCTTATAATAGGGCAACTTCAGTTTATCTCGTTGATCGGGTAGTGCCCATGTTGCCCGAGGTACTATCAAATAATGCGTGTTCATTGCGACCCAATGAGGAGAAATACACTTTTTCAGCTATTTTTGAAGTGGATAACAAGGCGGTATTAAAGAATCAATGGTTTGGTAGAACTGTTATTGATTCAAATGAGCGTTTTGCTTATGAGGAAGCCCAGTATATTATTGAGAGTGGCAATGGTCATATTCCAAAAATAATATCTATTCGAGATGGGGCTTATTCTGTTTCCGATGAAATAGTACAGGCTACTTTGACATTGGATAAATTAGCCAAAATAATGCGTGCCAAAAGAATGCAGCAAGGTGCCATTTCATTTGATAAGGTCGAAGTAAGATTTAATCTAAATGAAGACAATGAACCTCAAAGTGTTTATTTCAAAGAAGCCAAGGATGCCAATAAGTTAATCGAGGAATTCATGTTATTGGCGAACAGAAAAGTGGCTGAATTCATTGGTAAGCAAAAACCGAGGAAGACATTTGTATATCGTATTCATGATGATCCGGATGAGGACAAATTAATGGCCTTAAACGGAATTATATCAAGATTTGGGCATAAACTTAACTTCAAGGATAAAAAATCCATCAGTGCTTCTTTAAACCAGCTTCTCGAGGATGTAAAGGGACAAAAAGAACAGAACTTAGTAGATACCTTGGCCATTCGAAGTATGAGTAAGGCTATTTATACCACTGATAATATTGGGCATTACGGTCTGGCCTTTGATTATTACTCCCATTTTACGTCTCCCATACGCCGTTATCCAGATGTTATGGTACATAGATTACTGCAACATTATTTGGATGGCGGTAAATCACCGAAAGAAGAAATTTATGAGGATAAGTGCAAACATTCTTCGGATATGGAAAATTTAGCGGCCAATGCCGAACGGGATTCCATAAAGTACATGCAAATAAAATTTATGCAAGATCATCAAGACAAAGAATTCGTCGGTGTCATTTCTGGAGCAACTGAATGGGGAATTTACGTTGAGATCATAGAAAATAAGTGTGAAGGAATGGTTCGAATACGGGATATAAAAGGTGATTATTATATCTTTGATGAGAAACGCTACGCTATTGTTGGCGAACGGACCAAGAATACGTACCAATTGGGGGATGAGGTGATAGTTATGGTAAAAAGCACGGATTTAATTAAACGCCATCTAGACTTTACGCTCATCGGAAAGAACGATTAAAATCGTTTTTTGGAATAGATTTTGTTTAAGTTAGTAAGAAAATACCTAAAAACTGAAACAATGAAATATTTGGTTTGGCTTGTGGTGCTCTTGTTTACATCTCAATCAATTAAGGCACAAGACGAAAAAATCACCCGTGACTTACAGTCGTTTTCGGAAATAAAGGCTTTTGACGGTTTATCTATAAACCTGATTAAAGGCTCTGAAAACAAGGCCATTATAACCGGGGCAAACACTAAGAATGTTGCCATTGTAAATAATGACGGGGTTTTGAAAATACGTATGCAGATTACCAAACTATTTAGTGGCTATAGAACGTTCGTCGATATTTATTATACTGATAAGTTGGTGGTGATAGATGTTAATGAAGACGCAAGAATTACTTCAAATGAAGCCATAAAACAAGATGTGCTTGAACTAAAGGCACAAGAGGGAGGTGAATTATCAATTAACGCTGAAGTTGAACAGTTGTTGATAAAGACCGTTACGGGTGGAGTAATAACGACATTTGGCACCGCCGATTTACAGGATGTAGCGATAAATACCGGAGGCATTTATGAAGGCAAAGAACTGATTACAAAATTTTCGACCATAAATGTCAACGCAGGATCCAAGGCGGAAATTTATGCTACCAATTACGTTAAGGCAACGGTGAAGGCCGGTGGTGAGGTATTGGTTTATGGAGACCCGGAAAAAATGGATGAAAAAACGGTATTTGGTGGTATTATTACTCGAATGTAACCCACGGAGATGTTAGAAGATATTCAGGCAGCGATTCCATTAGGCTTTTTATTGAGCTTTATGATCGGGCCTGTTTTTTTTGTACTACTTGAAACAAGTGCGGTCAAGGGATTTAGAGCCGCTTTCGTTTTTGACCTTGGGGTCATTCTTGCCGATGTTGTTTTTCTGGTAGTGGCCTATTTTAGTAGTTTTCAGTTGCTGGAGAACTTGAGCAATCAACCTGGACTTTATGTTTTTGGCGGCGTAATACTCTTAATCTACGGTATTACGACCTATTTCAAAAAGGACATTAAAAAAGACAAACCTTCGTTAAGAACCAAGAAAGGGGATTATATAAGCCTCTTCGTAAAAGGCTTTTTATTGAATTTCATCAATATTGGTGTATTGGTTTTTTGGTTGGGGATTATTATTGTTGTAGGTCCTAGTTTGGATAATGACCCCAATCGCATTCTGGTGTTTTTTGGCACCATGCTCGGCGCCTATTTGGTGACCGATATCTTTAAAATACTCTTGGCTAAGCAACTTAAGCGTAAACTTACCTATAAGCTAATTTCCCGTATAAAAAAAGGATTGGGTGTTATTCTGATAATTTGTGGATTGGTACTCATAACGAAGGGATTCCTACCAAAAGATAAATTCAATATCGAAAAAGGGATCGAAAAAATCGAAAAGATCAGGGAATAGCCAGAAATAAAAATCCCCCTAAATTCTTAGGGGGATTTGAGGCATCGAGCGGATTCGAACCGCTGTACAAGCTTTTGCAGAGCTGTGCCTAGCCACTCGGCCACGATGCCATTTCGCGGTGCAAATGTAGCACCTTATTCTTAGGTTTCAAAAATATTGATCATGATCTTTTTGAACTTAAAACCACGGTCACCATTTCAACATCTCCGCCTATCGGAGGGTTTATTTTAGAAACGGAAACCCTAGTTTTGACGACTTTTTCCAGTTCTAGGAAAACACGATCAATAATACGTTTTGCCACATGTTCCAATAATTTGGAGGGAATGTTCATCTCCTCTTTTACAATCCGGTTAACATGAACATAATCAACAGTATCAGAAAGATTATCGGAACCTGAAGCTTTTTTAAGATCTGTACGTAAAGAGATGTCTACACGATATTCACTACCGATGATACTCTCCTCTGCCAAACACCCATGATGGGCATGCGCTCTTATATTGGTAAGTTTAATTATTCCCATTGTGTAGAAAAAGTTTACACAAACTTATATCAAACCTAGGAGAAAATTAATAAGTACATCTACAATTACTGATCCCTTGGAAGAGATCGACCCCCAATGTCACTACATGGGTACCCGTACTATAGCCTAAAATTTCATTTAATATTACCTGATATGAATATCCAAAATAAAAATTATTCTTCTTAAGCCCAACAATCGGGGCTATATAAAGTGGATCACCAATTTGGTCGTTCAAGAATCGATACGTGGCACCAACATAATAATAATCCTCAAAATCATACCATCTGAATTTCACATTCAAATCGGTAACAGACCTACCGTCACTTTCAAAGAGTTGGAAAAACACGGAGGGTTCTATCTCGAGTTTACTATTCTTGTTTTTTGTATATCTATACCCTGTATACACATAGTAATTACGCAAGGTGTTTGGCTCAAAGACAGGATTGAATCTAGTAAGGTCCTTATCCAATAAATTGGATGCGTTCAAACTAAAATAGAACTTGTCATAACGGTACATAACCCCAACATCGAAGTTATGGTTCGTTGTGGCCCGGTCATCGGTAACACTTGGGTCAAGTGCATCAAAATTCTCTATATCTATTCTAAATTGGTTGAAGTTATACGAAAGTCCGAAAGAAAGAAATTCATCATCATACCTATCCAACGTCAAATGGTGGGCAAACGACAATCTTGCCCCACGCTGTCTCGTTTCGCCATTACTGTCGTTATACAGTAAAGCACCAATACCTGACCTTTCGCCCAAACGCATATCAGCTGCTAAAGACTGGGTGTCTGGCGCATCCTTGATACCCACCCATTGTGTAAGTCCGTTTACACGAATTTTCACGTGATCCCCGATACCTGCATAGGTTGGCGACATCACAAAAGGGTTATCGGCCAAGTACTGTGAAAGTTGGGGTATGGTAAGCTCCTGTCCTTTAGCGGCAATGGCACTTACTAGTAGCAGAAATATCAATAATTTATTTCGCATTATCGTCTTAGGTTAAGTTTATCGATATAGGGTAAAATGACCAACAAATTCCCGATCGTCACGTTCTCCCCTTAGTTTAATTACGTACCAATAATCACCGGTTGGGAGCTCAGTGTTGTGGTACATTCCATCCCATGGCTCATCATAACGTTCCATTCTATATACCTCTCTACCATAACGATCAAATATGATGGTTAGTATTTCCGGAAAGCCCTCTAAATTTATAGGTGCCCATGAATCATTCTGGCCATCGCCATCAGGTGTGAAGAAGTTTGGAATTTCTATATCGATGAACTCCATTTCAATACTGGCAATCACCTCACAACCATTTTCATCAACAACCCTTACCTCATAGGTATCCGTTCGATTAATGAAATACGTATTATCCGAACCATTATCCTCATCGTCAAAATAGAAGGTGTATTCACCTCTTCCGCCTGTTGCGATTGCAGTAATTTCGTTAATGTTGATATTCTGCAATTCCAAGGTCAAAGGCTCAAACCCTAAGATTTCGAAATCCACGTTATTAACACAACCATTAGAATGGGCAATGGTCAAAGTATGCATACCCGGTGCAATATTCGTATAGTCTGGGGTTAATTGCATATCGGCTGGATCCGTTGAATCCAAGGCGTACATAACGTCATTTGACACCGTAGGATCCTCGAGGGTCACCAAAATATAATTATCCGGAGTGTCGCCTGTACAATCGTACATTGGTTCCACAGTGGCATTCAGGTTTTGCCCTGGAGCCACCTCGACCACGACATTGTCTTCACAACCTTGGGCATCCCTTACGAATACCAAATAGCTGCCAGCAGCGAGGTCCGTGAAATCTACCCTATCTTGCACAAAATTGGACATATCGTTCAAGCTGGTACTATATGGAGCCGTACCGCCAGTTATTGAAACGGTAATAGTACCATTCTCTTCCCCTATACAGATCTCAGGCGTTGAAGAAGCTGAAATTTGCATCATTTCAGGTTCATCAATGGTATAATCCAACAGTTCAAAACAACCGTTCATATCCTGTGCGATTACCGTATAGTCACCAGGCGCCAAATCGGTAAATGTATTAATCGTATCAAACTGATTTAAATTTGGTGAAATGGCATATTGATACCCGCCTGAACCACCTGACAATGTAACTGTAATGCTACCATTGGTATCACCAAAACAGCTTACATCAACAACAACCTCGGTATAAGTCAATGGCGTTGGTTCTGTAATTATCACCTCTTCAGCAGGGGCCGTACAGTCCTCACTATATACATTCACATAGTAAGTACCAGCAGTAAGACCTGTGAACTCACCCAGACTTTGTGGCCCGGCAATTCTAGATGCCAATGTTAAGGCTGCATCGGTAAATAATTCATATTGATAATTGCCCAAACCACCTGCTGCACTTGCATAGATTATTGCGGTTGCATCACCGTAACAATTGATCACAGCTGCTGATCTGTCAACTGTTAAGGCAAGAGGCACAATGGCATTTTCAGTAATTTCATTAGAAGCCACCGATGTACAGGCACCACCTAAATCCCTAACATAGTATTGGTGGGGACCCGCACCTAAGGTACCGGTTTCCGGTAATGGCATTGGGTTACTGGTCATCGGACTAAAGGTGATGTTGTCCAAACTATATTCGTAAGAACCACTTCCGCCGGTTGCACTTAACTCAAATTCAACACCAGTAGCACAGGTCAAAGGATCTGTACGAATTAGAGTTGCTTCAATTAAAGTGGGTTCAGTTATGGTAACTTGATTGGTTTCTATATCACAATCCCATCCGTCGGAAACAGTAATGCTATAGATTCCCGCTCCAAGATTTGTAAAGTCAGGACTGGTTTGTTGTCCTGAGGTAAAATCAATGTTCGTACCTGAGGCATCATAGTAATTCAATGAATATTCATAAGTTCCACTACCATCGATAACATTAACAGCTGAGACCGTTCCGGTAGTATCTCCGAAACAAGTTAGTGCTGTATTCAAAGGAATGGCATTCGCCGTGACTGCAATTGGCATAACCAAAAGGTTTGGATAAGGATTTACGATAGTACATCCACTGGCATCGGTTACCTCAACCGAATAATCACCAGCATCCAGACCAGCAAAAACGGCTGCTGAAACATCAATCTGAGTATCGAACACCTCTCCTGTTGTAGTGTTTGTCAAGGTGATATCGTAAGGAGCATAACCCCCTGTTGGATTTACCCGTATCTCACCTTGGTCGTTGGTACAATAAACAGTTCCCAAAACGGTTGTAACTTCTGTTAACGGCATATCAGGAGACGAAATAGTCACCGTGTTCGTATCATCGTTACAGAATGGTACCGCTGTCTCTGTTACTCTCACATAATAATTGCCACCTGAAAGGCCACCAATTGATCTTGGGTTAACACTTGTATCGGTGCTTACTACAGCGCCAATGGGATTGTCGGCACTATCGAATACTTGATAGTCATAGGTTCCCGTATAACCGGTAATATTGATCTCCAGAGAACCATTTCCATCACCAAAACAAATCACAGGGTCAACTGCAACTGCAGTAACTTCTATAAAATCAAATGGTGCGATATCATAGGGCAAGGTATCAACATAACATCCTGTTGTTGTGTCGGTTATCCTAAAGGTATAACTACCCACATCGGTTAAATCGAACTCAGCGGTTACATTCGTGGGAGTTCCGGTCATTGAGCCGTTCGGATTGCCTAATGGCAATAATTCATAAGTATACACATTGGCGGGATTTCCGTCATCTGTTACCGTAATCAGAACCTCTTCAGGTCCAGCGCATGAAATTGCAGCTGATTGGCTTACGGTTGCGGTGAACATATTCAAAGGATCAATAACTTGCGTTGGCAAAGTAACGGTACAGCCATTGGCGTCACGAACTACGATGTCATAACTGCCGGCGGTTGTTGTTTCATAAGTGAATACATCGCCTCCTGTTGGAGTGAACGCACCACCATTAACACTGTAGAAATAATCTGTGGTACCGGTTCCTGTGGTAATGGTCACTTCAATACTTGCCAATTGCTCCGCATTGTTCACATCGCACACAAAATCAACCACATTGGTTATATTGGCAACTAGGGCAAGAGGCTCAGTAATGATTACTTGATCGATTGCCACACAATTCCTGTTTGAAGTAACCGTAATATCATAGGTTCCTATTGGTAGGCCCGTAAACAAGCTGGTACTTTGGGTCCATGTTGATGTTCCGTCGGTAATCTCATAGACATAAGGCGGATTGTCATTTACTCCCGCCCCTGTTGGAGCCATATTTATGGTTATTGTACCGTCAGATCCCCCTGTACAGCTAATGTTGGTCCAATCTGTGGCCAATAGCGTTACTGGTGTAGGTTCCTCCAAAGAAATAGGGGCATCGGCAATACAATTAGGCGTACCTAGGGTATTATCGGTAATTCGTACAATATAGTCACCAAAGGCCACACCATTGAATTGGTTTCCTGTTGGCGCTATCCCCGTTGGTGTTAAGTCAGATTGCAATAATTCGGCCGTATAGGCACCAGAACCACCGATAACCGTAAATTCTATAACACCGTCATTGGTGATACAGCTTGGTTGGGTCAATGCTATGGCACTTGCCGTTAATTCGGGTTCAATCGTAATGTTTTCCAATTCACCACAATCATTGGCGTCGCGAATTTCTATAGTGTATGCTCCGGCAGTCAAGCCTGTATAATTGTAAGGGAAGCTGGCTATGCTCTGGAACGCACCCCCGTTTATACTCATAGTATATGGAGCAACACCTGTATTTATGGCATCTAGTGATACCGTGATTCCAAAACTACCTTCAGTGGCACACTCATCATCGATTGCCAATGAAATATCAGGCGTAGAGTCAGTATCTACAGTTACGGCCAAAGGAATTGCAATAACACAACCATTAGCGTCCTGTACATAGATATCCCAGCTTAGACTAACGGTCGGATCTAATTCTACCGTATTATCAAATGGATAGACTCCTGGATCACCAGCACCACTGATAGAAGCGCCATAATTGTAAGCTGGTGTTCCTCCTGTTGCCTGGACGGTAACAATGGCATTTGCTTCATTACAATTTGCATTAACATTGCTAATTAATGTTAAAACCAATGGTTCCGGGGCATCAATCGTAACATTATTCGACACTTCAACACATTCCGGGAATGCAGTTTCGGTAATTTGAACAGAATATGTTCCTGCCGGAAGTGCAGCACCCACATTAAATGTGTAGGGATCTGCGACGGCCGTATCCGAACCGTTTGCACCAGCGACAAAAGCACCAGTGCTGTCTAACACTTGATAATCGAAAGTACCTATATAACCCGCAATAGTTACACCGATTACACCGTCAATGCTATCACTACATGTAGCATCACTTATAACAGCAGCGGTCACACCTAGTAGATCGTATGGTACAATAGTATGTTCTACAATAACCGAGCAATTGGTTACCGTATCGGTAATTTCATAAACATATGTTCCAGGTAATGTCAGGACGATATTCGCTGGGTCAGCGACCATATTTCCACTTGGTAATTCAGTGTAGGTATATGTGCCCGAACCATTTGATGCAACGATTTCAATGGTTTCTTGTCCGTTGATACAGTCGATGGGCGCAGATATCCTATTGATTACCGCTGTAACTTCCTGCATGGCCGGAATGGGCACAACTTCAGTATCGGTACAATTGTTCGCATCGCGTACTATTACAGTCACGTTCGGAGATCCAAAAGGAACTTGATACGTATTTCCCGCCTGGAAGTTTGTACCGCCATCAAAACTGTATAAATATGGCCCTGTCCCCGATGGATTACCTGGCGTTGCGTCATTAACGACCGCCGTGATCGTACTTGCGGTATCGTCGCACGTAAATGCAGATGCGGACGCCGATATATCCAATTGGGTAGGCTCATTTATATCAATTGGTATGGTGTCTTCACAGCCTTTCGCCGAAATTACGGTTACATTGTAAGTACCTTGGATCAGTCCTGTAAATACATTTGAAAGCTGTCTTGTTGTGCCACCATCCAAACTGTATTCATAAGGTACATCTATATTACCGGGATTCAGGGAAACGGTTATTGTACCATCACTACCACCAAAACAACTGACATCGGTTGCATCTAACGTGAATGTCGGAATAGCTGGGGCCGGTAACGTAATGGTAACCGGGGTTGTACAATTTGTTGTTGTATCCTCGACTTCAAAAGTATAGGCAATTGAATGGGTAAGGCCGCTAAATATACCGGTCGCATTGGTTGGGCCAGCAGGTATTGTCTGGATAAAACTATAATTACCGGAACCACCGCTTGCCGTTAGGGATACTTCACCTGAGCTTGCAGGTACGCAATTTTCCGATGCTGAAATATTCGCAATTAAATCCAAAGGAGGATAAATAGTAATATTTTCTGTTTCACTACATCCGTTTGCATCGGAAATGGTGAATGAATGCGCTCCAGAACTTAAGTTCGAAACGGTCATTATATCACCGACCATAGTTAAACCACTTGCTTGCGGAGCGCCACCATCAATACTGATGGTATGCGGTACTAATCCTATGGCATCCAATGTAATATCCACTGAAAATGCACCTTCATCGGCAGTGCACTGATCATTCAGGGCAACACTGATGGCAGGAGTTGGATCTTCCGTTATGGTCACATCCAACAATGGGGAAATACATCCGTTTGAATCTTGCGCATAGACATCCCAAACTAAACTTACTGTTGGGTCTAAGGTAAAAGTTGAGCCTTCTGGGAATACACCAGGAACACCAGCCCCATCAACTACATAGGCATAGGTGTAGGGCGCGGTACCTCCACTTGCCCTCACGGTGACTTCAGCATCATTGTTGCAATTCGCAGCAACTTGACTTATTAAACTCAAGGCAACGGGGGTAGGTTCGGTAATCCTAAAAGTTGTGGTCGTACTACATGATGGTAAAATGGATTCTTCCACGTAGAGGATATAATCCCCTGGGGGTATATCAGTCACTGTTAGGCTTTGGGGCCCACCAGCAGGTCCAGGTCCAATTGTACCTGCATACGTTCCTATACCAACTACCGGTGTATTGGTTAACGCATTAAGTACTGCATAATCAATACTTGTAACACCAATGTCATAATTGTCTACGGTAAATGTCATTGTTCCATCATCTGCCAAAGCACAGCTAATATCCGTTGTATTATCAACTACGGCCGTAATAGGGGATACAGGAGGTATTATGACCTCTTGATAACTGGTACATAGGTTTACGTTATCTATAGCCTCTATGATATAGGTTTGACCAGGATTTAATCCCGTAAAAGTTGCAATTTCCACACCTGGTCCACCAGGTACTTCCGAAGTTGGAAGTGTACCAATACCATAAATTTGGAAATTGTAGTTACCAGATCCACCTGAGGCGGTAATTTGAGCTGTCCCCCCCGTTGGACAATCTGGGGGAGGGATAAATGCGGTCAAACTTAAATATGGATTTGAAAGCACTCGTACAGAGCCTAGATCGCTTTCACAGCCATTGGCATCTACTATACGTACATAATAATCCCCAAAATCGACTCCATCAAAGGAATGGGAAGTATTTGCCGTAGTGACTGGATTTGGATCACCACTACCAAGCACTACAATATTGTTGGCGCTGTCATAAAGCGTATAGGTAAAATTGGCAAAGCCGCCTTGGGTAATTGTGACATCAACCCCGCCTAAATTATTTCCAACCCCAGGATTACAGGTAACATCACGGGC
>CAZHJO010000003.1:0-36537 GCA_964532755.1 uncultured Maribacter sp.
CAGTTTTAAAAAGTTGGACGATAATGTCCAGGAATCACTTTTGGAAGGCAAGGAACGTTTGATCAAGACCACCTACATCAGTAACGGCGAGTTGAAAGAGTCGGTCAAAATGGTGCAAATGCTGTATAGTCCCAGTTATGGTTCCAAATTGGACGTACAGATCAAGCGTAAGGAACAGGTCAAACTGGAAGATGCGAATGCTTACCAATATCAATTTACCAAGGAGGAATACAATGCCCTGGTCAACGAAGGCAAAACCATTCAGTTTACCGGCACTTCCTTGAACGGGGATACCTTCCAAAAACTAGCCTACTATGAGCCAAGACTCAATGACATCCGTACAAAATCGGCAGTTTCCGCCAATATGTACGTTCTTGGCCAACAATTGACCAAAGAACAGGCCGATACTATGAACAAAGGGGAGGAAGTCAAGATCACTATCCGTAAGACCAAAAAAGGGCCTTTGACCTATATGGTCAGGTGGAGTGCCAAAGGGCAACGTTTTCTCTACAGGGATTTGGAGAAAGCAAAAACCAAGGACATTGAGGTAAAAGAAGCCATGACCGTTGGGGGCGAAAAAAAAAAGAAACAGCCTAGCAATGCCATGAGCCTATAATCCTTTTTATTACTAACTCAATGTAATGGCCGACATGCCAAGCATGTCGGCCATTTTAAGCCCTTTCCATGAAAAGCCCGAATTATAGAGACAATCCCGAACACTATAAAAGGTTGATCGACAAAATCAACGAAGAAGTCAATTTTCCGATGTATCTACATCAGAACGGTTATAAACTGACAACCAAAAGTGCAGGTTCCATGGAATTTCAAAATGATGAAGACCGTATCGTACTGCAGACCAAGAGAAATCCCGTTACCTATTTTAACCGGAACGATTCCTTCGACAAAGGACTGTTCTTCAAATACCTGATGCGACGCAGCGAAAATTTCTATACCGCGGTCAAGGCTGGACTGCAAATCGCCAATCAAACCTGGGGCTTGGAAACCGATACATTGGAACCCATAAAATCGGCCGTCCTGACAAAATCCTTGGAAGACAACTATAACATCGTGCCCCTACGAGATTCCCAATACTTGAGGGTACAAAGAGGTATCTCACGAAAAACGTTGAACAGTGAATTGTTCCAAGGCCGAATTTTTAATGCCTATCACGTCAGGGACAATGGTGGCAAGATCGCCAACATCGCCTTTCCCAAATACGATATGGAGGGCAATGCTAAAAACTACATCCTCCATAACAAACCCTATCGGAGCAAAAAGGACAATGAAATCAAAAAGTTTCGATTGGTACTGAACCAAAAAGACCATTTCCTGTTTCATTCCAAACCAGTTGAAAATCCAAAAAAAATAATCTTCGGGGAAAGCGGTATCGACCTCCTCTCCTATCACGAACTTCACGGAAATCCGGATAACTTCTACGTTTCTTTTGGGGGAAACGTGTACCAGGAAAAAGTGCGGCACTTCCTCAATCTGGTCGAGCCTTTACTCTCCAATAAGGGAACAAGACTGGTATCCATAATGGACAATGACCTCAAAGGCCGCGAGTTCGACTTAAAGGTCTTTACGTCGGTCATCAATCGGTACAATCCGAATATGTATATAGAGACCGCATTTCGTTCTGACAATGTAAGCATGAGCATTCATTATACAGAAAAGGTCAGGGGACAATTGGGGCATCATGCCGCTATTCTAAATGAAAAATTGACATCCGATATCCGGAAGGATGATTTGGTTTTTGGTCTCGCTAGCTGTGTCGTGTTCTCTGACAAAATCCTTTTGGAGTTTTCCTTGAAGGAAACGGTCCAAACAACTCACATTGAAAAAACGAAAAACGTTTTCAAGACCTTGCTCAACACCGTCAATGCCCTTTACCTTCCTTTCAAGACCGACCTCAATAAATCCCGGGGAAAAGATTGGAACGATGACCTACGGGCTACCAAAAAAAGAAACTACTTAAGAATGGAGGTTGTACAACGCCAAAATATCGCCGTTGATGACAAAATCGAACTGTATACGGCCAAAGGGCCAGAGGGCGCTACCAATCAAGGTATCGTGAAATCCATCAAGAAAAATGGTGTGGAGTGCGACTTTGGTCTGAACTATACATACGCTATCCCCTATTCGGCCATACGAGTGCATTTTATGAAAAGTGGCGCACAAATCGTCGAACAGGACAATGAAACATCGAAAATGAATTCAAAAAACAATAACTTACAAAACATTTTGTCATGAACACCATGGAACCATTATCCGAAGAATTAAGGGACAACCAATACTACGTTTCGCTTTTGGACGAGCTGATCGAGGAAAACGATCTGCAACTAAAGCACCGGTTGCAAAAGGCGGATACATACGCCAAATTCATCAATGAACAAGCGGGCCTTTTAATGGACGAGACCATTGATTATATCGGAAAAAAAGAGGTCGCCTTCCCTATTGCCTCGTCTGTCGTGGTCGAACAATGGAAGGAGCGCATGTTCCGGTAATCAGGGAACGCACTATCCAATTCCCAAGGTTTCGTCATGAAAGACAAGAATCTCGCATTCTCCGCCATGTTACTATCTGTAACGGCCTTTGCCCTTATCGGGTTTTTGGCCTATTACCCCATTTTGCAACACCAGCAATGGGATTCCCAACTATCCGACATCGGTTACCATTTTTTATCGCGATTTGAGGAATTACAAAGACCATTGCCCAGCCGAGGGCTTTTGTTGCTATGCATTTTGGGCGCGGTCATGCTCTACAATCCCAGAAAAAAGGAGGGCAAGTCATTGGTTACGGGATTTTTATATTTTGGCCTTGGCGCTGTGCTGCTTTTGATAACGGGCTACTTGAAACCTACCCAGCCAGTGCTATTTTGGTGTTCCTTGGCCATTTACGCACTTGGGTTCTTCTTTTCTGTCTCGGGAGCGGTACATCTTTTTCAAGTAATGGACTATGGCAACGAGGCTGAGGACGATCCGTTCAACGATAAGAACGAGACCTTTAGACAGACTGAAAAACGTATCGACACTCCTTACTCCGTAAACATACCCTATGACTACCGTTATAAAGGTAAACTGCGTAGGGGCTGGATCAACTTTGTAAATCTTTTTCGTGCCCTGTTGATTATCGGTACGCCTGGTAGCGGGAAGTCCTTTGCCCTCATCGAAGAAATCATAGAACAGTTTATAGACAAAGGCTTTACCCTGCTCATATATGATTTTAAGTTCGACACCCTGAGTAAGATCGCCTATAACTATTGGTTGCAAAAAAAGGAAAGGCTAAAGGCCTTAAAATCAGGCGAACGCGCCGATCTGCCAAAATTCTTCACTTTGAGTTTTGACGATATCGAAAAATCGCACCGTTGCAATCCCATAGACCCCTATTTGATGCGCAACCAGACCGATGCCGCCGATGCCGCGACCATCATCATGAAAAATCTGAACAAGGACTGGATCAAGCGCAGCGATTTCTTTTCCAAAAGTGCCATCAGTTTTGTTTCGGGGCTGATTTGGTACCTAAAGAAAAAATCGGAGGAATCGGGCAAGAACATCTGCACCCTGCCCCATGTGATTACTCTTTCCACGGTCAATATCGAATATCTGTTGACCATCATGATGCGCGAGGTAGAGGTACGCAGCCTGATGATTCCCTTTAAGGATGCCATGGAGCGACAGGCAGGCCAGCAATTGGCCGGTCAGACGGCAAGCGCCCAGATCTCGCTTTCGATGCTGGCCAACAAGGAAATCTATTATATCATGACGGGCAACGATTTTCGGTTGGACATCAATAATCCAAAAAAGCCCAAAATTGTATGTATCCAGAACAATCCAGATAGATCGGAAATCTATGCGGCACCCATAGGCCTGTATATCAACAAGATATTACAGGTGGTCAACAAGCCCGGGGGAAGGCCCTTGGGATTGATTCTCGACGAGCTTCCCACGGTATTCATCATGGGGCTACGCAAGATCATCGATACCGGAAGGTCGCACTATGTGGCCACCGTATTGGGCATTCAGAGCATTACCCAATTGATCGCGGACTATGGCAGGGAATTGGCCGAGGTCATTTTCGATAACTGCTCCAATGTGTTCAGCGGTGCGGCCAAGGGGGAAACGGCAAGGCGTATCAGCGATATCTTCGGGCGCATCCATCAGGAGAAAAAGAGCAAGGCCGTTTCCAACAACGATACCACGGTCAATTTCAGCACGATACTCTCCGAACTGTTGCCCAAAAGCAAGATTACAAGTATGTCTACGGGACATTTCGGGGGCATCGTGGCGGATACCTTTGAACATCCCATCGAGCAAAAACTATGCTTTGGGCTGCTTAGGCCCAATATGGAATCCAAAAAGATCCAAGGGAAACATGAAATCCCGAGCCATACCGATTTTAGGAGTGAAAACCATGGCGAATTGGTCAACGATCGATTGAAACTGATGCAGACCCTTGATTTTCATGAAACCATCCAAAAAATCGATTGCAACCACTTGGACTATCTCGGTTTTTATAAGCACTATGTGGCCGGATTTGCCAAAAAGTACTATCCGAACAGCATAAAACGGATGCAGTTCATAAAATTGGTTCGCGAACTCAAATTGTACGACCATTTGCAGCAATTGGAAGAGTTTATAAACAAAAAAGAGGGGGCGGAAGATACTTTGAAATCCTTCGTCGTTACATTGGTGGACCGGATGTTCATCAACAAGGAAATCGAACGGGTGCTCGATGCCAATTTCCTAAAGGTCATTCAGGATGTGGATGATCTTGTAACCGAAGAATATGAAATTTGTACGGGGAAAAAACCGGAATTTACCGTTTTCGACAAGGCAAAAACGGGCGACCAGATTGGCGAATCCTTGAAGAAAGAAGAGGAGATCGCGCAACATTTTATGAAGCAATACAATAAACGTCCCAGTAGGGAATTGGCGGATGCGTTTCGAAAGGCACATGAAATACCTACTTTTGAAAGGGTCTCGGCGGTCAACCGAACGGAGGTATTCGATAATCCCGATAGTAAGGAGTTGGGAGATTTATATTCGAGCTATCCCTTGGAGAGGGTAGAAGACTGAAACAACAAACGTTATTCTGTGCAAAAATGTACAGATGGGCAAAAGCAAAGCGGCAATACCGACACCCCGCTATGGTTAGGTAAATAATTTAAAAATATACTGATGAAAGATATCAATGACATTATGAGTGCCTCTGCAGAGGATTTCAGTTACATCGGCGAACGCCTTCGGCTCATACGCGATGAACTGGTCGAAAGGGATTCCGGAAACAAACGCTATAGTGAATTTTCGCGAAAAAACGTAGCGGAGCGTTTCGGTATTGAGTATGCCACCCTCGTGAATGTGGAAAGGGGAACGTTTTCCTATACCTCTATCAAAATGGTACTGTATTATTACACATTGGGGTATAACCCTGTATGGATTCTTTCCCCGGACAACGAATTTATCCCTAAGCACAATATCGGCGAGAACGTAGTGTATCAGACCGATGTGCAGGAAGAATATAAAGAACTTGAGTCGTCTATAGTCAACGCCCTAATGGAGTTCAAGAAAAAAATCTAAGTAATAAGCGTATGTTTTGGTCTTCACGGAATAATAATTTAAAAATGGGAAAGGGTTTTGACTTGTTGCTGTGCTTTCAAGATGAAAATGGTGACAGGGTGTATCCTGATGTCTATCTGGAAGATACATTAGAACTGAAAAACTATCCGATATTACCAAGGGTCAATGACACAATAAATGTTGATATTGGTTTGGCAGGGCTGGAACCCTTCAAATTGTCCCAAGAAGATATTTCCTATGAAGAGGAATGGGATTGGTATGACAGCTTCTTGAAAAAATTTGAGTCGACTTTGTTTAAAGTATCTAAAGTTCAATTGGATTATTACAACCCTGACGGAAGTGCTATTCTTTTTTTGGAAGGAAAATCAAGGTGATGAATCAATCAAAACATCATAAATAAGGTATCACAATTTGTGATACCTCAAAAATTTAAAAGAAAATGACGCAGCTCGTACCAGAAAACATCGCTGAGACGATTCATTACTTTAGAGGTTACAAAGTCATTTTGGATTTTCATTTGGCGAAGCTTTACGAGGTGGAAACGAGGTCTTTGAAGCAACAAGTCAAAAGAAATCTTGACCGCTTTCCGGAAGATTTTATGTTCGAACTCGGCCCAAGTGAAATCAATGATTTGGTATCACAGAATGTGATACCTAACAAGAGGGTTTTGGGCGGTGCCGCTCCGATGGCCTTTACGGAACAGGGAGTAGCCATGCTCTCTAGCGTACTTCGAAGTCAAAAGGCGTTGGATGTCAATATTGCGATCATGAGAACCTTTGTCCAATTGAGAAAACTCCTCGAATCGAACAAGGAACTGGAAAAGCAGATTCTGGCGATGGAACAAAAATACGATCAGCAGTTCTCTGTCGTTTTTGATGCAATCAAAAAATTGATCGGCAGGGAAAATAAACCAAGAAAGGCGATTGGTTATAAAAAGTCCGAGCGATAAAGTTTAGATAGAGCATTATTAGCTACTTTTATGTAACACAAGGTTTTTAAAGCAATTAAATAAGGCTGAATCATTTTTTGGGGCAAAACATGAAAAAAAGAACACAAGGCGCATGGTTGATAAACCACACCAAAAAACTCCTGGACATAAGGGATACACAAGACTTTGAAGACATTGAACTGGCCGGAAAATGTGGGGTGTTTCTCTCCAATTTAGCCGCTTCCAATGAACAAAGTGAATTGAATGCTGACAAGGTAAGTGCGATAGCAAGGGTTTCTAATGTCAAAAAAACTGAGATTGAAACTATAAAAAGTACCTTGCAAGAAGCCCGTTTGATAGAAGCGGCCAATAATGGTTCAATTGCCGTTTTGGGGATTACTACGTCTACTGTTTTGTCCCACACTTCTGATATTTTCGCCAATACGAATCCTACTAACTACCAACGAGCATCTATAGAACTTGCCGACAATGTTTCTGATCTCCCCAAAGGCCAAAGAATATTAACAGAATACATTTCGGATAGTTATAAGCTGAGTAGTTCCGAAGCCTCGGATTTGTTTCTTCAATCTGAAGAAATTGGTTTTATAGACTACGAGACATTAGAAGACAATTCCAAATTCTATTTCAATGGTAATTTATTTAAACGTGAGGGCGTTGAAAAAACAAATGCCGTTCTTTCCTCTCTTAAACAAGAAGAAACTATCAAGATTTCAGAGCTCGATGCTTTATTGACAGCCAAAGGATGTATAACGCTTCAAAAAGCCAAGTCCATTTTAGGAGAGCAATTATTATCGAAATTACAATCCATAGGAATGTATGATTTCAATGAGGTTAGTAACTCAAAAGAAAGTAAAGTTTTCGTAACAAAGCCATCAGCTTTTTCAAAATATGGCAACCCTTTTGAAGAAGACGCTTTGGATCTTGCTAAGGCATTCGTGTCTTCACTTTATTATGGTATGAATTTTAGCACATCAGGTCGGGGGCGAATTACTATGCTGCAAGCCCTATTAAGAAAACTAGTTAATGGTTACGAGGTAGGTCCTGCAACGGCGATTGGGGAAGATTATAAATTGTTGGAATTAAAAAGAGTTATTCAATTACGAAGGGAGGCCAATAGTTCAAAATATCATATGCGTCTTTTGAAAAAAGATATAGGTGCGTTGGCCATGCAGGTTTTGGAATTTGGAGATGCAACGGAAAAAACTATATTGGGTTCCAGTGTCCATACGGGGAGTGTAACCAACTATATTGGACCTGAACAAAAAAGACATTACAATAGGAAAAGACAAAATCCTCAATCCAAAAAGTCGGTCGCGGAATTATTAAGAACATTCAGAAACTAATGGGAACTCAAAAAGTGCTATCCAAAGGCGAACAAATGGAAGAGTTGCTTCGCAATTACTTTTTAAATTCAGGCTATTATGTAGCTCGTGGAATAAAATATCGATACGAAGATTGTGATATTACAGATATTGATCTCTTTTTGTACGGAAGGTCTTCGAGTTTGATTAGGCATAGGATAAACGTTGATATAAAGAATAAAAAGACCCCCCAAGCATTTGAAAGAATTTTATGGACCAACGGCCTGATGAAACTTTTGAACTTTGATTCTTGTATCGTGGCAACGACAGATCAAAGACCAATTATTCATACTTATGCCAAAATTCATAAAACCACTATTATGGACGGTGCTTTCCTGGCAAAGCTACGTTCGAATACTTTTCCAGACAGGCTTACCGAAGAAGATCTTAATAAAAGGCTAGCAAAACTCAGAAGCTATAAAACTTTCAAGAAAAAGGACTGGCGGTCTATATACGAATCCTCAAAGTCAAGACTTTTGACTGAACTGGATTTTTCAGGATTCAATTCCACATTATCGACTTTAATATATTTTATTGAAAAAGCTCTCACTGATAATCAAAAGAGAGAGGATGCAACAAGAATGATCTATTTGGTCTTGTCACATTTACTAATTATCACAGATTATATAGTTAAGGATATCGCGTTTCTGGATATTTCAGATCGAGAAAAAAAATTATCAGATGGTTTCAAGTATGGCAACTTGGGAAAGGAAGGTGTTGATAAAATTATTTCTATGGCAGTGCAAATTTCCGGTACTAAATCGGCTAATTCCTTCTTGAAATCAATAGATAGTATTCCTACGGATATCTTAAAAGACTTTTTCAGTAAAAATGATAATACCAGGAATTTATTTAACTGGGCCAGGGAATTTGAATATTTAGGATATAAAAAGCAGTTCATAAACCCGGAATCAATAGGAGCACAGTTAAAAGGTGTTTTGTCGATGACATTGGATTTTGCGAAAATTGAAAGGAAGAAATTCTTTGGTGTTTATCCCAAATCGATTCAGACATCTATTAATTTGGAAGATACAAGCGAAATGTAATAAGAACAATTCGGCCATGCCTAAGGTAATATGCCACAAACCATAGAAGTGAATTAAAAAAGGTACTTAACTTGAACCGATTCATTTAACATGATTCAAGACAAACTAAAAATTAATTTAACCCAATCTCAAATAAAAACACTCTTGTATTTCGAATAGTCGGTTAGCTCATCCTTAAAGCCATTAAAGACCTCTTCCTCCCTATATTTTCCACTTAAAAGTGAACTAAAGGCATAGACACTTTTGCGTAAAATGACCGCCTGTTGGGAATTGACTTTCTTTTTGGAAACCTCATTTATTTTATCCCGTAGTCCTTTCTCCTTATGATATTCCAATGCTTCGCGATGCAAATTCGGTTGAACACGTTCATGAACCATCATATAGGCCGCCCTGTCATAAACTCCTCTTTCTATGAGATAGGAAACCCATAAATTTTTAAGGTCAACTCGCCCATCTTCATTAAGTTGGATCAATTGCCCGATTTGAGTGGCCAGGACGGCATCCAGATCTGTGCTTGATTTTAAATACCCCTGGGTTTTCATAGAAAGTGGAATACTGGTTTTGTTTTTTGAATAGAGTGAGCGTAGGTGCAATTCGCTCCCCTTTTTCTCAAAATAAAATCCTTTGGCATTGAATAGTCTTATATAATCTATAGGCGATTTTTCATAGGGTACATTGAACTGCTCAGCTATTCTGAGATGAGCCTTTAAACTATATTCTTCAAATCGTTTCCCAAATTCGGAGGTCATTGAATCATAAAGCTCGGGCAGCAATAAAGGAAGAAAGATAGCCGTTGCGTTCAAATCTGTTTCCTTGCTTGTTCCAGCTCCCAAAAGTAATTCAAGGACTTTTATATTTTGCCTGATACTGCCCGTAGATATGTAGGTTTGGGCGACTTTAGGAGTTTTGAGATCCTTGATGGATAATTCAACGGAATGGGCATTGGAATTACCAAAGAAAACTTTCCCGCCAGCATATTTAAGGCCCAAACCCTGTAGCAGATAAAATGGGAGACTTTTATTCTTGGCAGCGTCAAACATATCGGTCTCCAACACATTTGTCAACAGCGCAACCCTTTCTTCCAACGTTTTGGATTCTTTCGTTGATTCAACCCTGTGGAGTTCCTTTCGTGTGCCCTCAAATTCGTTTTTCAGAACGTTCAAAAGGTTTTTATTGCTATCCCTGCCCTTATAGTGGTCAAGGAAAGAATAGCGCTCAGAGCTTGCAATATGGGGCAAAAGGTTCTTAAAATTTCTGGTCAACACAAATTCGGACAACAACCTGTTGCTTTTGTCGGCATTCAAATAAGATTCGTAAAAAGCATTTTTTATCAGTTTTCGGATCTCGAGAACAAATTGCTTTCCGCTTTCGTCCAAACAGGTTGCATCGACTATATTGTCCCGTAGTTGTGGATGAACGGTAAAATCAATTGTAGAACTGATTTTAGACGCTTCAAAAACATAGCCCGATTTGTCGTAAATGACAATCTCCCTTAACTGCCCATTCCTTCCGTACAAAGGTTCGCAGTCTAAATTCTGATACGATTTCAGGACATCCGGTAAATCTTCCTGCCGAATGCTCTTAAAAAGTTTAAATGTGGTCGTCCATTGCTTTTCCAAACGCTTGTTGTGCATCGCCAACAATTTCGATTTGGAGTTCTTTTCAAATATTGCCACGAGCTTTGGCCCGCTCAATTGTGGATGCACGGTCGACCCATTTATAAATTGGGTCTTGTATTTTTTTTGGTTATCTATTCCATAGGCTACCCCTACCCTTCCGTGTTCGTTGGTCATCGTGTTTACCACAATATGGTAGGGTTTTGCCAAGTGTTTCAGCTCGGCAAAACTGCGTACCTTGTGCTTTTGCAACAGACCGTTAAGCACATCCTGCATATAGAATCTGGTACCTTGCGCATCATCGGGCTTGAACTGCAATTCCGGAAAGCGATATATCGGAAGTTCCCTGTGCCGTTTCTGTCGTGTCTGTGGCGTCGGGCTTAGGCCGTAACGCTTTTCAAGGTATACTTGAGTGGCCATGCTCCGACGGTAGCTATTGAACATATTGATAAGGGATGCGGATTCTGTAACGACCGTAGAAACGATATGTATGTGTTCGTGTTTGGTATCGTCATGACGTACTATGCAATAAGGCTGATCTCCAAAACCCATTTGCACCATGTATTCCTTGCCCAGCTCATAGAAAGTGGCATCATCCAATGATTCCCCATGGGGCAGGTTGATTGTGATATGCACATACCTGTTTTGGGTAGCGTGGCGCTGGCCCTGAAAATGCAGTACGTTCGTGAAAAATTTCGGGGATAGCTCAAATTCTGAACAGGTGTTCGGATACCCCAAAATTATGCTTCCTTCCTTTCCGAATACATAATCCAGTACCCCGTGCACAGTTTCCCGAAATAGGATTCGGGCTATCATTTGTTCAATTTTTCATTCAATAGCTCCATAATTTCAATCAACAACTCGTTCGTTTTTACGACTTCGGTTTCCAATTTGGCAGACGGGTTTCTTAGATTTTTTGAGCGTGCCACCGTGGTCAATTGATTGATATTGACGCCTATTTTATTGATTTGATAGATCAGGTTGGCCGATAGATCGGGTAGCTTTTTTTCGTCCTTGGCCTCTCTGTTCAAAATGAGCCGTCTAAGAAATGGTGCCGCAACGCCACGTTTTCCGAAATTCAGGTCATAGGAAGCCAGTATTTTTTTGATCATGCCTAGCTCCCTATCATTGAAGCGCAACATTATCTCATGCTTTCTTTTGTTTTTGCCTAAAGGTTTTCTACCTGTCTTTTTTTGTGCCATTTCGGTAACGGTGTTAGCGATTTTTAAGCATTTTCACTTCGCAAGAAGTAGTAGTTTTAAGGTACTTAAAACATAACTTGCAAAATTCTACGAATTTAAATATAAGCAATTATTTTCGGTAAGTATTGGGTCTATCGATAAGTGTCTTATTTCATGGACAAGATACTGAGATAGTACGTTTTTCGAAATCAATGGACAATCCGTAATTAATAGTATCGGTGTGAATTTTCGGATAAGCTCATGTTACGTAAACGATGTCAGTATACCAAGTATGGATTAGGTTGAATTCATTATTGAAATGACACAACATCGTGGGCGGGCCAAAAAAGGGCATGGGACCATTTCGTCCCATGGGCTTTTGAGCGGTTACGAGGGGGCCAAGGGTGCCGATAGGCTTCCTTGGCTTCCGCAGGAACTGGAAATATATCTAAACGGAAATTTCGACTATTCGATATTAATGACATTATCCAAAGTTTATCTGAGAAATAGTCAATTTCATCTTTTGAAAAATAGGATATCCATACTAAAGAAGTAAGGTGGCGTCATTTTATATTTCGATGGAAAAAGTAATTCCGTAACACCATATCGATTCCAGTCCTGTACCCATTTGTCTCTATGTGGTTTTATATGGTCTTATCGACAAAAATAATTCATAAACCTTTGTTTATTAAACATTTATATCTCTATATTCATCATTAATTATATAATTATTTGTGTATGTAAATCATTGGTCAATGCGTTGATCAATGCATTATTTAGATAAATATCGAACGAAATAAATAACGAATTATGGAAACAAAAATCATTAGTGTGGTAGGTGAAAAAGGAGGCATCGGAAAGACGACCTTGAACATCATCCTTGCTTCCGACCTTTTTTACGCCAAGGGTAAAAAAGTGGTACTGTTGGATGCGGACAATCCCCAATATTCCATTTACAATAAAAGACAGCGTGAATTGGAATCGTTGGACAAAGAAGAAAGGCAATCCATAGATCTTTATCCAATAGAACGGGTAGCCGTTGCAGGTATACAGGGCGCCATTGTAAAACACTACGGAAGGGTGGAGTATATTATCCTTGATCTTCCAGGAAGCCTGAACGTGGAAATGGTCAAGGGCCTTTTATATGTGGAGCATGTCTTTGTGCCTTTTGATCATGATGAACTGGAAATCGACAGCACTTTCCATTTCTATTTTACCCTTAAAAATAATTTTTTGGACAATGAGGAACGGGTTCTGAAGAGCATCCACCTGTTCTTCAACAAATACAAGTTGGTCAAGAAAAACAAGTTTGCGGTGTTGCGACAGCAGTTCATGGAAGCTGATATCCCCATGATGAAAAGCGTGGTCAAAGACAAGACCATCTACAAGGAACGCTACCGGAACACCCTCTACCCCATTCCCGAACATAAAGAAACAGGTGAGAAGGATATCAAACATTTCTTTAAAGAAATTGCCCAATTAACAAGTTAACCAAAAATATTATGAAGAAAAAGCGGAAAATAAATACGCTGGGCCTTATCCAAAAGATGGCAGAGAAAAACAAGGAGACCGTTGATATTCTGGAAGGATTGAAAAACGAGCGATCACTTAACAAAGCTCCTGTGCAGACCAAACAACATTTTGAGCCAAAATCCGTTAGCAAAAAGGACGAATCGACGGCCATCGGGAATTGGAAACACTCCAATTGTGAAAATGCACCCGAAGGCAATCGGTATGCCGTGGAAAAATTCGAGTCGTTCCTAAAAGCGGAAAACTTCAGGGACAGGAAGGAATCGTTCGTGTTGTCCCTGAGTCGGGACTGTATGGCCAAATATGAGAAATTGGCACAGGGCGCATCCTATAAATTGGATATTAAAACACATCGGAATGATTTGATTCGAAAGGTCTTGGAAGATTTTATACAACAAAAGTTTAGAAAACTGCTTAACCTTATAGAACAGGAATAAGAAACAAAAATGAGCATCTATTGGTACATATTGATCGGCTTGGCCCTTATTTATTACGGGTACGTTGCATGGGTGCTCCTCACAAAGAAAAAGACGAAAAAGAAAAAAGATTCAGAAAAATTTGCTTATTTGCATATAAATAATAAATTTGTAAATAAATCAAATAATGAACAGACCGAATTAGGAGCTGTACTCGACCAGATAGACGAAGTGGAAGATACTTCAAAACTACTGGAAGCTTTTAAAGAGGGTTCATTGGATGATGATTCAAATTCCTTAACTCGCAAAAAGCATGAAAAACTCAAAGTTATCCGCAACAAAGATACGGCGGAGGAAGACCCGCCGGATTCCGAAACCTGAACTCTTTCTCCTATTTCTAATCCTGATCTGCATTCCCATTAGCTCCTTCGGGCAATTCGAACAACTCTTACAAGAGGCACAGGATTTCAAGAACGATTCCAAGACCCTATCCCGCGAAATAGTTGACATCATCAAGATCATTGCCGGTGTCGCCATTGCGATAACGGGCCTAGCATACCTGTATATAAGAGACCAGCAGACCGACCTTGCCAACAAGTTGGGAAAGGCCGTTATCGGTATTGCCATCTTTTTTGCCTTGATCGCCATCGGCGAGGAAATTGCCAACATCTAAATTTCCCGTCTTATGGAAAATCAATACATCCCTATCAAAAAGGGACTGCAAAAGGATGTCCTATATAAAGGGCTAAAGGCCAAATACATTATGTACTGTTTGTATTTGGTATTGACGGCAATACTATTGGGTCTGGTACTTTCCACCTTCATTCCGATGGTCTGGGCCTTGCTCTTGATGGCCATCGTTATCGCCATCGTGTTCCTTGTTCTATTGTTCTATTCCCGAACCTATGGCGCGAACGGTTTTATCAAAAAAGTGGCAGATTCCCAAAAACCCAACGCTATCAAAGTTTCCAATCCCTTTGAAAATCTACTGGTATGGAAAAACAGGTAGCACTTTGGGATGCGTTCCCCATTTACGGCTATGAACGGCAATCCTTGATCGCCAAGGAAAAAGGCTGTGTGACGATTCCCTTGCAATTGGAACTTCCCGAGGTCTTTACCTTGGATGCCTCGGAATATGGTATCCTTCAGGAACTGTTCTTTAATATTATCGCCGTTTTAGGACCAAATCGGCTGCTTCACAGACAGGATTTCTTCCTTGAGGAAAATTACCGACCGATGAGGAAACGTTTGCAGGGCGATTTTTTGGAGCGGGCCAACGAACACCATTTTGAAGACCGCCCCTATCTAATTGGAACCCACTATCTGTATATCAGTATCGTACCCAAAAATTATATCAAGTACAGTTCCAAAAGGGCTAACAGTTTTCTGGGCAAGAACAGGGATTTTTACCAGAACCAAGCTGTTCCAGAGGAATTCATCGATACGGATATATTGGCTGATTTCGAGCATCAGGTAGCGAGTGTCAATAATTTGATCAATGCTACTGGATTGGTCAGATCCAAAATCTTAAGATACGACAAACTGTTTTCCGAAAACGGGCTATATGCCAAATATTTCGGGGTGTCCGAAAAAAATCCGAATCTGAGGGATGTCGATTTTGGTGGCAATACCATCTACATCGGGAACAAACAGGGCCAATTTTTCACGCTAGAAAACTTGGATCAGTTTACCAAAGACCATATCGGCACTCATGAACTGTACGGTAAGTTCACTACCCGACACAATCGCTTCCCAATCGGCAACTTGTTTTCACTGGGCTTTAAGGTGCCCCATGAACATATTATCAATCAATACATCTATATCCCGGACCAAGAAAAAGTCTTGGCCAGTCTTCGAAGAAAGGCGAAGAGCTTTCAACGGTTCGGTTCGGGCAAGAAGGATGACAGCAACACCATTTACGCCGATCAAATTCATGACTACACCAAAGCAATTCTTGAAAACCACAAGGAAACGGTCTTTTACCATCTAAACGTCTTTGGATTTGAAGAAGGGCAAGACCTTCAAAAACAAATGGAAAATTCCATTGTCTCTGCCTTTAAAAAATTGAAAATAAACGCAAAACAGAATACCATAGATCGAAAGAACCTATTTTTTGCAGGGGTTCCAGGGAACGGCATCGGCATCTCCTCGGATATGTATATGCCCATGCCCAGCGACATGGCCTCGGCCCTACTCTATTTTGAAGGCGGCTATACGGATGCTACGAAATCGGTCGATGGATTGCGTTTGGTAGACCGAATTTCAGGGCGACCCTTATCTGTAAGTGTGTATCGGGAACCGGAAGAAAAGGATTGGATATTTAACCGTGGTATGCTGGTCGCCTCTGGATCTGGCGGTGGCAAGTCGTACTATGTCAACCATTATATCGCTTCCGAATTGAGGCAGGGTGCCGAGGCCGTTATCATGGAGGACGGTAACTCCTATGATAAACTGACCGAGGTATTCGGTGGGGTCGTTCTGCAACACGACGATGAACGGCCATTTACCTTCAATCCCTTTTTACCGGACAAACACGATGTTGTCCAATCTTCTAATGGGGTAAAGAGGTTGACGGAGGGTAAGTTGCTACATCTTGTATCCTTATTAAAACTGATTACAGGGGATAAAAACAGTACGAACCGCCTGGAGGTCATAAATACAGTTCTGGAACTTTTGGTCACACGATACTACGAGTTCATGTGGAAAAACGATGACGCTAATTTCAAATTCGATACTTTTTTCGAATACTGCAAAGGGCACCTTGCAGCTTTTACAAAAGCCAAGAAAATCCCAAAGGAAAAATTCGATCCCAATGTATTTCTATTCCTATTGGAGAAATACCGTTCGGATGGCCCACGGGGAGACTTGTTGAACAAAGAGGACAAGAGAATCAAAAGCCTAAGCGACCAAAATGTGGTGTACTTCAAATTGGGGAAACTGATAGACAACGAATTGCTATTTCCGATGACTGCCTTAATGATTATGGAGATCTTCAATAAAAAAATGCACGACCCCTCGAAACTGTCCATCAACAAAATATTGGCGGTGGACGAAGCTTGGAAAGCATTGGTCAGGCCAGAGCTTGTACATTATTTCAACAGTCAGTCGAGAATGGCACGTAAGCTGGGCGGCCAGCCTATTTTTATTTCGCAGAAGGTAAGCGATTTCATTTCGTCGGAAATCATCAAGAACGCCATCGTGGTCAATTCGCATATCAAGGTGTTCCTCGATATGAGGGATTTTACGAACTCCTTTGATAAAATCCAGACCATTATGGGGTTGGGCGAAAAACAAAAACAGTTAATCCTTTCCATCAATAAGGATTTGCCAAAGGATAGAAAGTATCGTGAGGTAGCTTTTTGTTGGATGGACAAGGTAAAGGTCTACGGCATAGAAACCTCTTTGGAAGAGAAATGTATTTACGAAACGAATCCGACCGAAAGTAGAAAAATCATCGATTTGCGCAAAAAGAACCATGAGAATTGGGAATTGACCGCAAAGGAATACGCCTACGAAAATTCCCTTAAAACCCAGAAAACATGAAAAAATCACTACTGTATATAATGTTACTATTTCCAATAGCAATGATTGCCCAGATTCCGGTAACCGATGCTGCCACCAATGCCAGCGTAGGTATGGTCAACAGCCAGTTGATGAATATAAACATCCAATTAAAAGCTGTCAATAAAAACTTGGTGCGACTGATCAATCTGATGGAAAAGAACAATAACGAGACCTCGAAATCAAGGAGAATTCTAAAAGAGGAACTCGATGCCAAAAAGACCTCTCCTGATTATGTGATGAAATCCACGGATGTTGGTGTCACATTGGATTTAAGGGACAAAATTCTAGAAGCCTATAGAACCTCCAAGAACAGTATTCAAAAATTAGAACATTTGGATCGGAAGGAAATTCAGGTATTTACGAATTATACAGCCAAAGCGATTTTAGAGGCCAAGAAGCTGTTCAAGCAATGCAACGAGATTATCAAGACCAAGTCCATAATCCTACCGGAAGAGCGCCTAAAAAAAGTCAGCGGCATCAATTCGAAACTCGAAGAGTTATTGGACGGATTGATTGCCTATAATAACAAACTCTCACAAATCAATGCGTTTCGAGAAGCGCGGTTATCGTTGATAAATATGAACAAAGATTAAGAACTAAGATATGCAGATTACGGACAAGGGAATTCGCGAAACGGTCAACGACCTGTTCGACCAGTACATCGCCGATGCGTTCGAGGCCACCGATGCCATCATCGATATCGGGCAGCAGTTTGCCTATATCGGTATCGCGCTGCTCGCACTTAGGGTTTTTGTGAATCCCCAGACAAGGGCGGTATTTTTGGAGTACGTGAAATGGGTTCCATTGGCCGCACTTTTGTTGAACTACAATATAGTTACCCTCACCATCCTTGAATTTTATCAGGGCATCGGGAATTCTTTTAAGGCCAATGATATTTCTTGGGACGTAC
The DNA here is from genome assembly GCA_964532755.1 of uncultured Maribacter sp. Lineage (GTDB taxonomy): Bacteria > Bacteroidota > Bacteroidia > Flavobacteriales > Flavobacteriaceae > Maribacter_A. The sequence goes on from CAZHJO010000003.1 coordinate 18,150, forward strand.
TGCAAATGAAAGTTCTGGTTGCGCAAGTCAAGGCTTCTTCGGATTATGCATGGTCCTGGGTGCTATTAAGCGCCGATCCAGAAGCCTTTCAGACATTTATCCTCGGTTCCATAACATCAGTGGTCGTCATGATTGCATCGGTCATATCAGCCGTGGTGTTCATTGGTATCAAGGCAATGTCCGTCATCTACCTGTTCGTTCTTATCATTTTCGGGCCATTGAATATCGGGCTTTCGTTCATTCCTATTTTCGGCGGTATGTGGAAAGCGTGGCTGCAAAAGTTTATGAGCGTCTGCCTTTGGATACCTATGCTGTACCTCATAGACAATTTCATGTTGAACATTTTGGATAAGCTCATCAGTTCCATATTGCAAGGGGAAGAAATCAATTTAGGACTGGTGCTCACGAGCGGTATTTTGATTTTCATGAACGTTTTCATGTATTTCAAAGCTCCGATACTTTCCAACTTTATCGTCCAGGGCATGAACGTAAGTGCAGGCCATTTAAAGGAGCGGACAAAACACTATACCAAAAAAGCCGCTCAAACTGCGGTCGATGCAAAGACGGGAGGCGCGACCAAAGGGGTGCGTACCTTAATTCAGTAAACCATTGAACGAAAATAATGACATTATAACGAAAGCGAATAAACAGATGAACGATACTTATCGCATTTTCAACGATTTAAACAAGATTCGTACTGACAGCAACAGGGTACTTTATCTATCTTTAGTTCTTACGGTAGGTTGCACTTTATTCAATATTTACTTTGGATTTAAAATGAACGAAAGTGCAAAAAACCGTTTTTATTTGCTTGACAACGGACAGAAATTGGCCGCTGTGCGCATTAACGACCCCAAACGTGCGCTTGACATATTGTGCGAAGGGCATCTAAAAAATTTCCACGAGCTGTTCTTCTCACTTGAACCTGATCTACGCTTTATTAAAAGGAATATAGAGGGCAAGGCACTTTATATGATAGACCATTCCGGCAAGCGGTTGTACAATCGCCTGTTGGACCAAAATTATTATGAGGATGTCGCTAAAAGTGATTATTCCATAGAAGTGGAGCAAGATTCGCTATGGATCGACTACTCCGCCTATCCCTTTGCCTTTAGGTTTATGGGAAAACAAAAAATACGCAAAAATGAAAAAACGGAATATCGAAATCTAGTGACCAGCGGTTTTCTTTTGGAGACCAAATCGACACCGAACAACCTGAACGGCTTAAAGATTATTCGATTCCATGTTTTGGAAAACAATGATTTACAATGAAACTTGACCGCGAAACCTTCAATACATGGATCAGACAGCACAAGGTATTTGCGTTGTCGGCACCGCTTGTCGTACTGCTAACGGTATATTTTCTTGTGAACAGTATAGGTTCGTTTGGACAGGAAAACAAGGCATTGAGCGAAGAGGACGGTTACAACAACAGCCTTCCCAGCCAAGAAAACGAACTTGAAGTCCAAAAACCCAATGAGCTTTATAAAAAATCGCAACAGGATTCTTTGGACAGGTTACGTAATACCGGTACGCTAAAAAATATTGTAGATACCGAACGGAATAATGATTCCTTGGAACAGGTCTTGGAAGAATTGAACGCTTTTTCGTTTGACGCCGACCAACCGATACAATCCAAAGAAATTACACTCACCTCGGAACAAAAAACGACTACCGACCCGAAAACTGAATTTCGGGAAAAATTGGAGTATCGAAAACTGATGATGGAAGCACGTGACGAACGTCTTTCCCGAAGTCAAGACTATTCCGCACCCTACTCCGAAACAAATACCGGGTCTTTAGCGAATGCTATATCGTTCAATGCAGCGATTTATCGGGACCAGTTCGTACTTCCCGGCAATCGGGTTACGCTCATTTTAAGGGAGGATGTTCTTTACAACGGAAAGCATTTCCCAAAGAACACCTTTGTTTATGCCATCGCTAACATACAGGGTTCGCGAGTACTGTTAAATGTTTCCAATGTCAACAATGTACGGTTACCGTTAAAAGCAATCGACCAAGAAGACGGAATGGTAGGATTGCACAACGAACGGGCTGGGGAATTGCTGTTGGAATTCAAGGCGGATGCTCAACAACAAGGGGTCAACGAATTGTCGGAAGCTGTTGGCGATGTGGTCGAAACACCTCTGGGAAAAAACCTCGTACGGTCCTTCGGCAACTTCTTCCAAAGGAAAAAGTACAAACAGCAGGACAAGATTTTATTGGTAAACGGTGATCGCATATTTCTCGTACCCCAAATTTGAAAAGATGAAAAGTACGCTACTTTACTTAACGACCGTTTTATGGGCATTTTTAGCTTCAGGCCAACATCGCAGGGACACCTTGGAGGTCGCCCGTAGCTATAAAACCATTTTGATATTTCCCGAAAACATTTCTGAGAGTATCATCGGGAACGATTTCGGATTTATAGTGGATTTGCCCAGGGCTGAAGGCAGTAAATTTCACGGCAGAATCTTAAAGCTCTACTATGACGAGCTCGCAAACGAAAAAGAAAATTTCACGAACCATACCGTCATAACTGAATCGGGAAATGTTTACGATTTTATATTGAAGTTGGCCGAGAAACCTCAAAAATTGACCTGGTATATCAAGCCGGAAATGGCTATTACCAATATTGATAATACCTTCAAAGGTGTAGGAATGAAATCCCCCACTACTGAGATTTCCACCTTAGAATACGAAGAAGGGGGAAAGGATGTAGTTGTTGATTTCCAAGAACCTTCCAAGAAAATTTTAGACAACTCTATCGATAGGGCTACCAAGGAACTATATGAAAAAGACCCGATGGAATACTATCGCCTTCGCTGCTATTATATGCAATTTGACAAGGCAAAAATCAGCAGGTATTTCTCTAGGGTCGATAATGTGTTTCTATGGTTAAAAGGTGTGTACTACAATGAGGACGAACTTTATTTTCAATATCGAATCGAGAACAAAGAAGGTTTGGACTTGGATATCAACTTCATCAAGCACCAAATGGCCACTAACTATAAAAACAGTAGTAGTAACCAACGATTGGAGCTGAAACCGGTCTTTACGTACAAACGACCGAAAACGGTTGCGGGTAAAAGTGAAAACCACTTTGTAATTGTCTTTAAAAAATTTGCTTTGGACGAAAAGAAAGAGGTCGTAGTAGAACTGGATGAAGAATCTGGTAACCGCAACCTTTCACTAAAAATCGGACATGAAATCATTAACAACCCCATACACTTTTAACCGATGAAAATAGCGATAACAACAATAGTACTTTTCATTTCGACCTTGGCTTATTCCCAAAGTGGAAACTACGCTTCTTCCGTAGGTTTGAGTGGGGGCTATGCCGAAGACGGTTTCGGAATTATGGCGACCTATAATTATCATTTGAACAGAAACCGCTACGCACAATTGAGTGTATTTGCGGCCATAGCCGAGGATAAAGGTTCATTCGATATTCCCTATAACATATTTACCGTCCAGCCTGGATATTTCGTCAAAGTTTGGGAACAAAAGAACTTTAAAAAATATGCCGTTAATCTAGGTGGCGGTGGAATTTTCGGCTACGAAGTGATAAATAACGGGAACAGCATCCTGCCCAACGGTGCGGTTCTGGATGCCAAGAGTCAGTTCATTTATGGAGTGTTCGTTGGGCTTGAAGGGGAAATAACCCTAAGTAATGATTTTTCCCTGTTGATAAAAGCGAACGAATACTATCATATCAATAGCGATGTTGGCCAATTCTACCCCTATGCAGGAATAGGATTAAGATATTTCCTGTTTTAAATCCATTTGAAAATGAAAAAACTAAAACGACCGACCCGATTTTCAATTGCCTTTATATTAGTGGCCTTTGGGCTGATACTGGCATGTAGCAAAGATTTCGAAGATGTCATTTTGGATGACTTCGATTTTAGTTTTACGGGCGAAAATGCAGAAGATAGCTTTTTATTCGAAAGCACGAGAACTACTTTTTCATTGGTTCCGGAAAAAGAAATCACAACCGTTGAGTATTTTATGAAGTATGCGACCATTAATAGCAAAGGGTATTTTATGACCATGGAAGGCGATACCCTGCGCACGAACGATACATTAAATATAATCGATCGAAACTGGAACTACAATTATGTAGCTATAGATACCGGTTTACATAAAGTGAAGTTTTTGGCGTGGGATTCCAATGCCAATCAAAAAGAGCTGGAATTAACATACAATGCCAAATATGCCAGCTTTAGTTTTCTGCTCAACAAAGGGGTCAACGAGTTCATTATCAACTCCAAAAATCCCGTAAGTGCGACACTGCTTAGGGATAAGGAAACTAAAAACCCTAATAACAAGGGGGATTTTGAGCTTGTTTATCAAATCGAAAACGGAACGGGAAAACTGTATTTGGGCAATGAGGTCTTTGATGCGGGAAAACCGTTTTCCCTGCCCAAAGGAATTTCCGAACTGGAGTATCTGCCCGAAACTTTAGGGGAGCACAAACTAACCGTAACGGCCAAAGCGCCCGATGGGGCAACCTTGACGGAAGAATTATTGCTGAATGTTTTGAATCTGGATTTTACTATCAATGCCACGGCATCTTCGACCCAAGTAGAACTCGATACCAATTTGGCCATCGCAATCGACCTTACAACCCAAGACGAGGAATCGGATGTGGAATATGAAATTACCCATTCATTTGCCAATACCAGCAATGGCGGTGGAAGGGTTAGGGACCATAACGGGGGCGTGATGGATCCTGGCCAATATAGGACAATTGTACCCAACTCGTACAACTATACATTTACCAGTACCGAATTGGGTAAAAGAAAAATATATTTCGATATCAGGGATTCCAACGGGCAAATAAAAAGGGATAGCGTGGAAATCGAGGTTGCCAATATACCCTTTACTTTTTCCGGAAATTCCGAGAGTAATTCTGTTTTTGTAAACGAACGCTCACAAATGAATTTCAACATAAAATCAAACGGCAATACGGAAAACATCGAATATAATCTTACCTATGAAATATTGGAAGGTAATGGAAGGGTAACCGGAGTTAATGGCAACAACATCCAAAATTCAACTGATTATCCCGTCGATTTGGGGAATTTTTCCCTGTTCTATTATCCTGAAAGCTTAGGGTCTCATCAAGTTTCATTCATCATAACCGATAATTATGGACAAGAAGTAGGGCCTGTACTAGTTGATTTGGAAACCAAACAGAACGATTTCGAGGTTACTATCACTCCATCAAAAACCTCGGAATTTACTAATATTCCTGTATCCGGCATCGTGAACATCGATGAGGAGCCCGAAGGGACCAACGATACTTATGAGGCTTTCTTTACCTCGGGTAAAAGTGGTGAGGTGAGCATAAATGGGAATACCTATGGACCAGGGGAAAAATTTAGCTTGACCGCAGATACAAACAACCTATTTTACACAGGTTTTGAGCCAGGACAACATAATTTGACCTTTAGTGTGGAGTCCGGTTCGGGTGTGACACATGCCACTGAGCCTATAACCATCGAATACCAGCAAGTCGATTTTTCCTTTACAGGAGGCATCCAAAAATCGGATATTTCGGTTGGTGAAACGACCTCCCTAAATTTCAATATTTCGGAGACCGTGGGATCCTCGGATTACTCTATGCGATTTACGATGAATGGAAATGCGCTGATAAGGGATACCAATGGAGACACGGTCAGTCCTGGGAACAGCTATGATATCCCCAAGGGAAATTTCAATTGGAGCTTGGAGGGCATCAACGAGGGTACGGTCTTGATTACCTTTTTTGCCATGAATGATACTGGCTTGGAGAAACCTGTGGAGATAACGGTCAATGTAAGTCCAAAGGATTATACCTTTACGACCAATGCAACGGGACCGGGAGGATTTATCGGGGAGGCAACATCCATAAATTTCAATATTACGGAGCTAGGCCTTGGGGGCGATACCTATACCATGTATTATTCCACGGGCAATGCGAACAGCAGCTTTGAATTTGACGGTAACGAATACAGTCCGGGAGAGACATTTCCTGTCCCCGTCGGTTCTTTTTCAGGAAATTATATCGGTCTTTCAGAGGGCAATCATGACATAGTATTCAATACAAGGTCTTCGTCAAATGTTCCAAAGAGTGCCAATGTGGGTATTACATATGAACGTTACGTAGAGCCGTTTGACCTTACGGTAAGCCAGGCCCCAGGTGAACGCCTTGAGGGTGAAGCGTTCAATATTACAGTCATTACCAATGCCACAGGCACACATGATAGTACGGTCACTTATGACATGACCTTTTCGTTCGATGGCAATCGAGCAGGATATATCGTGTTATCAGGAAATCGATATGATGAGGGACAAACTGTCCCGATTAACTACGGTAGCACGAATTTTACCTTTTATCCCGACACCCAAGATACGTTTTCCATTAATTTCGATGTCCAAAACTCAACGGGCGATTCCGAAAACGGCAGTACTTTTGTGGATACGTTAAGGAAACCGGTAGCCTTGGTCAAAGGGGAAAAGCACAATGTAAGTTGTGGGGGGCTAAATGGATGCGACTATCAGGTCAGGATCTATACCTGTTTCGATGTTGGTTGTTCGGAAGCCTATGGCGGAGCTACTCTGGATCAGGTGGAAATCAGAATTTACAATAGAAGGGACAATCGATGGGATACGCGGGTGTTTAATTACAACGAAGCCGTGGGGAATGGAGTGGACCGATACTTTCTATTGGAAGAGGAAGCACGGGAGAGCAGGTTGAAATACCTTGATCAGGATTTCGAGGTTAGGGTCAGGGATACTAACAATCAGTGGAGTGAAAGTGTCTCTGGAAGGGTAATCAGAGTGTAGAAACAAGAGGCGCCAAAAATGCTTTTACTTAAGGTACAATTTTTATGAAAACTAGCTTCTTTTGAATGTATAGGTGATTACCACGTTCTGATCGTCCAAAAAATCTTCCTGGTCGACGACCAAACGGTTTTTGGTAAACTCGATGATAGTCCAGTCGTTCCGGACATCAAACCGGATGATTTCATTATTGATAAGTTCGTAATTGTCCTCTTCCACGTTCTGAAAAGCCGGAATCTCACCGCAAGAAAGGCCATTTTCATTGATTGAAAAGGCGTTTTTTTCGCCTGGCCCTCTAGTACTAAAAAACGTCAAGTTATCTTTTAGACATTGGCGGATTTCATTGGTGTTGAACAAGTCCACGTTGACCGTACCGTCCCCATTGATATCCACGGCAGTATTGGAATCAATAGCCTCGTACTCCCATTGACCAAAGAGAGCATTTTCCCGGTCCTCAAGGGAAACAACATCGTCGTCATCACTACAGGAAACCACAAGGGTGATTGTCAGCAATGACAGCAGTAAAATTCGTAGATTTTTCATTGGATTAGATTTGTGGGATAATTCAGTAAAGATACTGATATCCAGTGATTCCTGCAGAAATACTGGTAAAGTAATTCTACAAATCCATAGATATGGATGCTCAGCCCCTGCATTTAGGTCCTTTCAAATGGCAAAATTATAAACCAGATCAAAAATGTATTTTACATGTTTGGTATGAGCTAGTGTAAATGACAATTTAAAAAGTAGTATCTGATTTTTTAAAATGTACAAACCGAATAACTCTTTACATAAGCCCTGATTTGTAAAGAGTTTGTTGTTTTCCTCCTTGGTACACAAAGTATTTCCAAAGGTTTCAAAGCACTCATATTGGGCAAATTGTAAAGAGTATACAGTGCCATAAAAGGTCAATTAATGAGAATATTAAAAAAGACCAAGAATGGGACACTCTAAGAAATGGAGTTTTGATTAGGAAAATGTTCTTTAAAACCGCCGTTTTAAGAAACTATCAATCCAATCATTTACAATTCAGTTGCATTGAAAATCAATTATCTTTGTAATGTGAAATTTTTGGCGATCATATTATCAGTTTACTTCTTGGCACTCAATGTGATGCCATGCGGAGATGATGCTCAAATTTCCGATTCGACAACAACGGAGTTCCAAATGGATTTAGACCATAATCAAGACCATGGCGATTGTGAACTTTGCTCACCTTTTTGCCAGTGCCATTGCTGCTACGTTTATACTATTAATTTCAGACTTGCCGCTTTTGAACCTGTGCAATTCCTAATTCCAAATCAATTCTTGGTCCTTTCGATAGTTTAGACAAAAAAAACATTGGTTTTCGTTGCTTCTCTAGGTTATTATACTTCTATATTCAGTTTAGAGTTAATAAACGATTGACATAAAAAGCCGTAAATTATCTTTGCACAATCTGTGCATTGATTTTTATTTATATTTGCTACGTGAAATTTTTTGCAATCATATTATCATTATATTTCTTAGCACTCAATGTAGTGCCCTGCAGTGATAGTGATACAGGAAACATTACTGATGCTTCCCAGGTCATTGCTACGGTTGATTTTGGTGGCGACCACAACCAAGATTGTGAACTATGCCCTCCTTTTTGTCAGTGTCAGTGCTGCCATGTACATACCATTTGTTTTGACATAGTAGTTTTTGCACCTGTACCAGAATTCATTTCACAAGAAAATTTTGCCCATTTCGATAGTCTGGGCAAAGACATCACACTTTCACTACTGCAACCACCCCGCTCGTAATTCAGTTTTTATAGGATAACTACATCCATTTATGAACCTAAATAGGTTCGCATTCCTTGGATTTACAGCCATTAGCTTGGCGTATATCGAAAAGTTTAACTGAATTAATAATTTTTCCATGATTAATAAAATCATACGTTTTTCTATTAACAATAAATTCATTGTTGGCTTATTTATACTTGTCCTTATAGGTTGGGGAATATACTCAATGATGACCGTGAAATTGGGTTCTGTCCCCGATATTACTAATAATCAAGTACAGGTTATTACAGTTGCTCCTAATTTTGGAACCGAAGATATTGAGCAATTTATTACTTACCCCATTGAATTGGCTGTTGCCAATTTACCGAGCGTTATAGAGTTACGCTCTGTATCACGTTTTGGACTTTCCGTTGTAACCATTGTATTTAAAGATAAAATGGGCACCTATTTACCACGACAATTGGTTCAGGAAAAATTAGCCGAAATACAAGAAGATATCCCGGCAGGTTTCGGTAAGCCCTTTATGGCACCGATAGCAACCGGTTTGGGTGAAATTTACCAGTATTCATTGGTGCCCAAGGAAGGGTTCGAAAAAAAATATTCCCCGGCCGAATTACGAACAATTCAAGATTGGATTGTAACCCGACAAATGGCACTGGTGCCTGGAGTTGTTGAGATAAACTCTTTTGGGGGAAATATAAAACAATATGAAATAGCCATAAACCCCAACCGATTAAATAGTATGGGAATTAGTATCGGCGAAGTATTTGAGGCTCTGGAAAGGAACAACTCCAATACAGGTGGCGCTTATATCGAAAAAAACCACCAGGCCAATTTCATTCGGGGGGAAGGATTGGCAAGAACTATAGAAGATATTAAAAATATCGTTGTAGAAAATGTCGAGAATACCCCTATCCTCATTAAGGATGTAGCCGATCAGGTGCGTTTTGGCTCCGCAGTTCGTTATGGAGCTTTTACTGAAGATGGTCAGGAAGCGGTTGGAGGTCAGGTGTTGATGTTAAAAGGTGAAAACCCTAACGAGGTTATTAAAAATGTACAAAAACGCATTGAAAATATTCAAAAATCATTGCCTGAAGGGCTTGAAATAAAACCCTTTTTAGATAGAAGCAATCTAATTGCTCGTACCACAAATACTGTTTCAAAAAACCTGATAGAAGGGGCTTTAATTGTTGTATTTGTACTGGTATTACTATTGGGTAGCCTACGAGGTGGCCTGCTTACTGCATCCATTATTCCATTGTCCTTGTTGTTCGCTTTTATTTTGATGAAAGCAACAGGTGTTTGGGCCAACTTAATGTCATTGGGTGCTATAGATTTTGGGATTATTGTTGACGGTGCTGTAATTATAGTAGAAGGAACGGTGCACCATATTGAGCAGCGCCTCAAAAAGAGCAAAGCCGATTTTTCGTCCCAGGAAATGGATGAGTTAAGCTATAAATCGAGTAGTATGATGATGAACTCAGCCTTCTTCGGGCAACTAATCATACTTATTGTGTTTACCCCAATATTGTTCTTAACAGGTATAGAAGGTAAAATGTTCCGTCCAATGGCATTTACTTTTGGTTTTGCCGTGTTAGGCGCATTATTATTATGCCTAACCTATGTTCCTGTTATGGCATCCTTATTTCTAAAACCAACCTCTCAAAAAAGAAGAAACTGGTCTTCCAAATTTGAAGGTTGGTTATCTAAAATTAGCAATAAAATGATGGCAGGTATTTTTAAAGCCTATAAGCCTTTGATTAATGGAGCATTAAGATTCAAAAAAGCAGTGCTGTCAATAGCCGTGCTTTTATTTGTAATTGCCGCTTCAATGTTTGTTACAATGGGAGGTGAATTTATCCCAAAATTAGATGAAGGGGATATTGCCATGCAAATCTTCATGAAACCTGGGAGTTCATTGTCAGAATCCATCAAAGTTTCTGAAGAGGCAGAGAATATTATCAATGCGAATTTCCCCGAGGTAAAAACCATGGTGGGTAGAATAGGAGTTTCCGAAATACCAACTGATCCCATGCCCATGGATATTGTTGATACGTTTATCATTTTGGAAAAGGATAAAAGTAAATGGACGTCCGCTTCTTCAAAAGCAGAATTAATAGAGCAGATGGAAGATAAGTTAAAAGCTATCGTGGGTGCCAATTTTCTATTTACACAACCTGTGGAATTGCGTTTTAACGAGTTGCTTACCGGAGTTCGTGAAGATGTAGCTATAAAGCTTTATGGAAATGAATTGGATGTCTTGGCGACCAAGGCTGAAGAAATGGCCGACATTATCCAAATGGTTGATGGTGCAGCCGGTGTGCGTGTCGAAGCTACCGAAGGATTACCACAGATTACCGTAAATTATCAAAGGGCAAAATTGGCAAAATATGGATTATCGGTAGATAAGTTGAATAGTTACCTAAGTGCAGCTTTTGCCGGGGCAGATGCGGGAACCATTTTTGAAGGGGAAAAACGCTTTGATTTGGTTGTTCGCTTTGCTGATAGGAATAGACAAAGTATTGATGATTTACGCAACCTGTTTGTGGATTTACCTAATGAGAGTTTTCAAATTCCTTTAAAGGAACTAGCGGAGATCAGTTATAAACCAGGACCTATGCAAATTTCCCGTGATAATACCTACAGAAGGGTGTCGGTAGGAGTAAATGTAAGAGGACGCGATGTGGAATCCATGGTTGAAGAAGTGCAATTACGATTGGATGCTGAATTAGACCTTCCCGATGGCTATTTTATTGAATATGGCGGTTCTTTTGAAAATTTAAAACGGGCAAAAGAACGTTTGAGTATAGTTGTACCAATAGCATTGTTTCTAATTTTTATACTGTTATACTTTGCCCTAAAATCAGTTACCCAAGCCACTATGATCTACATGGCTGTGCCGCTTGCGGCTATTGGGGGAATCTATTTTCTCGCACTTAGAGGTATGCCTTTTAGCATTTCCGCAGGGGTAGGCTTCGTAGTTCTTTTTGGTGTGGCGGTATTAAATGGACTCGTTTTGGTAAGTAGGTTCAACAGTTTAAAACTAGAAGGAATGGTAAATTTAAAAGAACGCATTTTGTTGGCGACCGAAGAACGATTGCGCCCCATATTACTAACAGCTATTGCCGCTATTATGGGCTTTATGCCCATGGCAATTTCTGCATCAGCAGGAGCCGAAGTTCAACGGCCCTTGGCAACTGTTGTAATTGGAGGCCTTATTTCCTCGACCTTGTTGACACTTTTGGTAGTTCCGGTACTGTATTATTTTGTTGAAAACCGTTCACATAAAAGGAAGGATAAAAAAACAAGTAAGATCAATACGGCATTGACATCAATTTTACTATTTGGGTTCATTTCCTTTTCTGGTATAAATTCAGTTTCTGCCCAAAAGTTGCCACAAAAAATAACAATTGATGAAGCAGTAGTAATTGCCCATGAAAATAATCCAACCATAAAATCGGCCAATCTTGAAATTGAAAAGCAGCAAAGTCTTAAAAAATCTGCCTTTGATTTAGGTAAAACGTCCATTTCCTATAAAGAAGGTGAATTGAATGCTCCGATAACGGATTTTCAGTGGAATATATCTCAAAATTTCAAATTTCCCACGGTTTACGGTTCACAATCTAAACTTCAGAAAGAACGAATTGCTTTAAGTGAAGCCTCCTTTGCATTGGAAAAAAATGCTTTGGAAAGAAATGTGAGAGCGGCTTACATGGAGTTGATGTATGCAAAAAACAAACTCATTTTAATTACTTACTTGGAAAAAGAGTTTCAAAATTTTGCAAATATTGCCAATAAGAGATTTAGATCTGGGGAGACTAATTTAATCGAAAAAATGTCGGCAGAGGGCAAGCGTGAGGAAATAAGGCTCTTAAGATCTGAAGCAAATCTAGATGTAGAAAAATTAAGAAAACAATTGCAATTATTATTAAATGTCGAAAATTCGATAGTTATTTCAGATAATGTACTTCAAAAGGAACCTTTTGAAGAAACTAATTATCTAGGCGATATAAACCCTATTCTAAATTTGCAAGAACAATTTATTGCCGTCTCCGAGAAGGAATTCAAACTGGAAAAAGCAAAATTCCTACCAGACCTGTCGGCAGGTTATTTTACACAGCAAATAGAAGGAGTAAAAAATAATACAGGTTTTCAAGTAGGTGTTAAAGTACCGTTGTTCTTTTGGTCGCAAAAAGGAAAAGCACAAGCAGCCAGGAAGAACAGTGAAATTGCCCAAAAAAATTATGAGCAAACCGAGTTGGATTTAAATGCCGTACTGCAGGGCAATCTTCAGGATTATGAAAAGCATAAGGCTTCCCTATTATATTTTGAGACCAAAGGGTTGCAATTGGCAGACAAGCTATTTTCATCTACAAACAAAGCATACAAAGCAGGCGAAGTTGGCTATGTTGAATATATAGCAACATTAGAACAGGCAGTAGCAATTAAGAGAAGATATCTCGAAAGACTTAATCAATATAATCAAACCGTAAACGAAATCAAATATTTAACAGGAAAATATAATTAAGATGAAACATATAGTAAAAATAAGCACCTTTTTCTTACTCCTTATTGTTTTAGGAAGTTGTCAAAATAAATCCAATGAACAAAATGAAGAACGTAATGAAGAGGCGGAAGAACTAGAAGAAACTTCCAATACGGTTGCATTACGAATGGATCAATTGGATGTAATGGATATAAAATTGGGCACTATTACGCAAGTTGATTTAGGAGAAACTATAGAAGTAACCGGACAATTAGAATTACGCCCACAAGATATGGCCAGTGTCAGTGCCATAGTTGGGGGCAGGGTACAAAGTGTCACTGTTATCGAAGGGGACCATGTTAAAAAAGGACAAGTGATTGCCAGGCTGAACAATCCTGAATTTGTTGCAATGCAGCGCGATTATTTATCGGCTAAAAGCAATTTTACATTTTTAGAAAATGATTATTTGCGCAAGGAAGAATTGGTAAAAGACAGTATTACGTCCATAAAATCATTTCAACAGGCTGAAGCAGCTTATAAAGAAGGAAAATCGGTATTAAACGCCTCAAAATCAAATTTAAAATTAATCGGCATCAATGTAACGGCCTTGGAAAATGGGCAAATAGTTTCTTCCGTTCCGGTAGTCGCCCCAATAAAGGGATATATTCAGAACATCGATATTAATATTGGAAAGTTTGTAGCTCCCGAGCAAGAGATGTTCGAAATTGTAGATAATGAACATCTACATTTAGGCCTAAAAGTTTTCGAAAAAGATGTCGATAAAGCCAAAATAGGTCAAAAAATCACTTTCTCATTAACCACAAGGCCCGATAAAATTTATGAGGCTAAAATATTCAATTTGGGGAAGGCCCTTGATATGAATACCCGTTCTATAAATGCACATGCGGAAATAATAGGAAAGCATGAAGATTTTTTAGCAGGAATGTTTGTAGAGGCTAGAATTGTTACAGCAACGAAGAAAGTAAATGCATTGCCGGATGAAGCCTTTGTAAGCGAAAGAGGGCTGGATTATGTATTTGTCCAAAAAGAAAAGATAGATGATAAAATTGAACTTGAAAAGGTACAAGTCAATAAAGGTATTTCAGATTTAGGGTTTTCTGAATTTCTATTTATCGAGGGAATTCCTGAAAATACAATAATCGTAACAAAGGGTGCATATTACATAAATTCTGAAATACAAAAAGGAGAGTTTGGTGATGATGATTAACACAGATGGATTATTAATTTATGAAAAATAAACAAATGAAAGAACTTAAAGCATTTATAAAGCCAGGTAGGTTAGAGAAAGTAGTAGCATCACTTCGTAATAATGGTTTTGAAAGCGTTACCCTATCATGTTGTGAAGGGACAGGCTCTTTCAAGCGTGAAGATTCACGGCCATCATTGAAATTTCATTTTACAGATAGTGAGGTGATTAAACTAGAATTGGTGTGCCATGATGAGGAAGCACAACAGGCTATAGAAATCATATGTAAAAATGCCGTGACTCCATATCCGGCAGACGGGATTATTTATGTTTCTGATGTTACTGATGCACTTAGAATTAAAACATGCGAGCCAATAGAAAAATGAAATTGTATGAATTCAGATTTAGAAAGAAGGCTGGAAAAAAATAATGTAAAACCAACAGCCATGCGTCTGTTGATTTTACAACTTCTCAGAAATAAAAATGTAGCAGTTAGTTTAACGGATTTGGAAAACCATTTTGTAAAATCAGATCGAACAACACTATATCGTACTATAAAAACTTTTGTAAAAAACGAAATTGCACATAAAATTGATGATGGTACAGGTGTTACCAAATATGCCTTGTGTGAAGAAAACTGTCACTGCGCAATTGAGACCGATTTACATGTACATTTTCATTGTAACATTTGTAATGAAACAATCTGTATGCCGAATAATAAAATTCCTCATGTCGACTTACCTGAAGGCTTTACAGCTATAGAAGCCAGCCTAGTTGTTAAAGGAGTTTGTAACAAATGTAACACATAAATGCACTTCCCTTGCACTTTATATCGAAGTACTTTTATATAAGATTTATTATAAATTCTTAAAAATGTATCAGATGAAGTCGAAAAGAAAAATAAGTTTTGGGTTGCTATTAGCCTTGGTAATCGTACTTGTATATGGTTTCAAAAATAGCGATACAAATAATGTAAGTAGCAACTACCAACCGATAAAAAAAGATGTAAAGATTACAGGTAGTCAACTATTCCAGAATAATTGCGCCGCCTGTCATGGAGCCGATCGCCAAGGGAATCCTCCGACTTTCCCTTCATTGGTAAACATTGACCAAAAGTTGAATAAAGGTCAGATCAGTGAATTACTTAAATCAGGAAGAAATGTAATGCCAAGTTTTTCTCACCTATCTGAATCAGAAAGAAATGCCATTGTAGCCTTCTTATATGGTAAAGATATTGAAGCTGGGAATGTAACAGAAGTTTCTCCTATTAAAAACGGGGAAAATCTTTTTGTAGCAAATTGTGCTAGTTGCCATCAACCTGAAGCAGAAAATTCAAATTCACCAATACAAATGCATTGGGGGATGCCGCCGCCGAGACTTAATGGAGTTTCTAATTGGCTTAATGTCCATGAATTTAAGCAAATATTAAATATTGGGCCATGCTATATGCCTTCGTTTGTGGCTATGGAAGATAAAAATAAAGAAGATATCTACGCCTATTTGAGTACGCTGGAAAGTAGTTATAATAATACTAACTATAGAATGCGAAGAGGTTGTGGTTGCCGTATGAGGATGAGATGAATAATATTGAATAAGCAATGAAGAAGTCATTTGCTTTCAAACATAAAATATATAATAACTAAAATTTAAAAATTATGTGGTACGAATGTAACAACAACTGGCATTATTTTGGAATGCATGGATTCTGGTGGCTTTTTTGGGTTGCCCTGGTTCTGATTCTTCTTTTTCTGATTTTTCGCCCCAATAATATAATTGGCAAGAAAGGAAAAGATTCTCCTTTGGAAATTTTAAGACGTAAATACGCTTCGGGAGATATTTCCACAGAAGAATTTGAAGAAAGAAAAAGAAAGTTGAAGGAGTAGTACTTTTTTATACAGAAAAGGTGTATAGAATATCATTAACATAAATTAATATCATTATGAACTATTATTTCAATAAAACTATTTCTGGTGATTTCGATCAGGTGATTGAAAAAGTCACAGATGAATTAAAAAAGGAAGGTTTCGGTATTTTAACAGAAATCGATATTAAAGCTACGTTGAAGAAAAAACTCGATGTGGATTTCTATAATTACAGAATATTGGGTGCTTGCAATCCTCCATTTGCATATAGAGCACTACAAACTGAAGATAAAATAGGTACCATGCTTCCCTGCAATGTAATTGTTCAGGAAAGAGAGGCCGGTAAAATTGAAGTTTCTGCAGTAGACCCCATCGCTTCTATGGGTGCAGTTGAAAATAAAGAATTAGCAGGGGTAGCTGAACAAGTGAGAGATAAACTAAAAGGAGTTATTGAGAGTGTTTAGTATCTAAGAACATGGAAAAATTAAAAGTAATTATAATGTTCATAGCAGGTATTTTGGCTTCTGTAACCATTGGTCAAACTGCTCTCGCATATACTGAATCGTTCCCTCTGACTTGGTTCGGGATAACTATTACGAAAACTCTGAATACGGTTTTAATAATTGTTCCTGGATTGATTTCCCTGGCAATTGTTTATTTGGTCGTGTATAAAAAATCAAGGGTCAACAATGAACAGTGATTATTAATTAAGTGTCCCAAATATTTGCCGTTGAGAACCGGAAACTCATGCTGATTTATATAACTAGAAGATTTAATTAAAAATTAGATAATATGAGAAAAGTGATCATTAATAGAGAGTTATTATGCGACGCAAAATATCACATAGATGAATGTAAGGAGTTTAAAGAACAATTAATTCGAGAAAAAGACCCTTTAATCATGGCAAATGTTAATGGATTTCAAATAGGGTTATGTGATAATGATAAATTTATTGAGTTACTAAACAATGAAATTAAACAAGCTGAACTTTGTTTAGAAGGCAACCCTAATAAATTTATGGAGTTCATGTTTTGCACTTAGTTAGTAGCAAGTATTTAAGGTCAGGTTGGCCGATAGCAACATATGAAAATATAAAACTGGTGTTACAAGATAGTATGCCCGGTTTAAAATATTTAATGGCTGGTAGATTTTTTTGAGTTGTACCTAAAGGCTTATCAATCTGTATTAGTCAATTAAAAAAATGTAATAACGTATTATAAATATTAAAATTAGCGTCATGGAAAATTCATTCAAACTAGAAGTTTTGAAAACTAACAAAACTCTCACCACAGAAGAACAAAGTAACTTTCGTGTAAAATTCAAACCTTTTTTGAATATAGACGGGGTTATTAGTATATGCATGGACGAAGAGCATCTTTATATAGAATACGACCCTCTAGCTTTTAATTTGGAGTCGTTTAAAGAAATTTTAAAAGCTGTTGGATTTCCATTGGAACACGAGGGTTCACCGAAGCCTGTGAGCTAGGTGAAATCATTGCAGATAATCATAATATTTCAATAGACCAAGACAGAACTGTGATCTGTTTATGGGGTTGCAAAAGGGACAGGATATTAAACTGTATGAGTTATTGAGACATCTTGAAGGTTTGGAATTGCTTAAACTTAATAGAGTATCCAATAAAGTATATATCGAATACGATCATAAAGAGATCTCATATGCGCGACTAGAGAACAAAATATGAATTGCAGGTTTCGTTTTGGAATAATAGACTTAGGTTCTTATTGCTGTTGAAACCGAAAAGTATCCATGTATAGATAAAATTGGGTCCAACAGTGTCATAGTATTTCAAAAAAAAATAGAACAAGTGATCATATAATTTAAGAATAGGAAGGATGGAGAAACTGAAGCAGCTTTTAAAGGAAATAAACGAAATTACCTTAAAAATAGAACAGGAGTATCCGGAGCTATATAGGTATCTGGATGAAAACCCTGCTACCATTCCTACGATTGATCACCCCGAGTTAACCGCAAATACTTTTTCCGATTATCTGGATAGTTTGAAAGCATTGCTTCAACATCATATTGAAACACATGTAAACAAAAATAATGAAAGAATTAGCTAAATTTTTCGCCGGTGCATTTGCCTGGGACTGTATATCCCCACATATCTATTGCACTTAGCGACTCCCTTCCTTTCTGGTTATTCGGATTTGAAATTTCAGCAACCACCAATATCGTAATGATAGTCGTAAGCGCATTTTTATCCATATCATT
>CAZHJO010000004.1:0-26904 GCA_964532755.1 uncultured Maribacter sp.
AGAGGAAGTTAGTGTTATTGGTGATAAGGTTAACAAAACAAACTCGGCCATCGAGGAATCCCTTGATGCCAAAACTATAGAACAGTTCAGTAGTGCCAGTCTAGGGGATGCACTAAAGGAAATAAATGGGGTTTCTTCGTTAAATACTGGAGCAAATATCGTTAAACCCACTATTCATGGCCTTAGCGGAAGCAGAGTGTTGGTCTTGAACAATGGTGTTCGTATGCAAGACATGGAATGGGGCGATGAACATGCCCCTAACGTGGATATCAACGCGGCTGGGTCTATTTCAGTGATAAAGGGAGCAGGCGCCCTGCAATATGGGGGTGATGCCATTGGAGGGGTCATCCTAATTGAACAAAATAAATTACCAAAGAAAGACTCCCTCTTTGGTAAGACTATTTTGACCGGGGTTCTAAACGGACAAGGCGGTAAAATCAATACAGATATCGTAAAGACCTATGAAAATGGATGGTTTATGAAGGCACAAGGTTCATTTAAGAAATTGGGGGACCAGGAAGCTCCTGATTACATCCTATCAAATACGGGAATAAATGAAATTGGCGCTTCAATACATTTCGGGAAGGAACAATTCATTTCTGGTTGGAGGGGAAGCTATTCTTTCTTTGATACGGAAATAGGTATTCTTTCGGCCTCCCATATTGGTAATGTTGATGATTTGATCAGGGCGATCAATAGTGGGGAGCCAGAGGTAATTGAACAATTCACCTATGCCATTTCCAGTCCTAGGCAGGAAGTTACGCACCATTTGGGAAAATTTGGGTTTTATAAAAGGTTTGAGGGGCTAGGTAAATTAAATGTCCAGTACGATTTTCAAAATAACCGAAGGTTTGAGTATGATATTAGGACAGGCGATGACAAATTTAAACCATCAATTGACCTGGAATTGACTACCCATACGGTTTCGGCCGATTTTAAGTGGGATGCCAAGCCTAATTTTAATATGGTATTTGGTGCTTTGGGAAGATATCAAGATAATTTCGCCAATCCGGATACCGGGGTTAGAAGACTAATTCCCGATTACCAAAAATTTGATGCCGGAGTCTTTTCCATAATTGAATTTAAATTTGGAAATAACTGGATTTTGGATACCGGTGTCAGATATGACTATAGTAAAATCGATGCCGACAAATTCTACAGAATAACGCGATGGGAAGAGCGTGGATACGATTTGGATTTTGGCGATATCATTGTTAGGGAAACCGAAAATTCCCAATATTTGACGAATCCAGAGTTCGATTTTCATAACGTTTCCGGAACACTGGGTGCAAAATACAGTCCGAACAATGAAGGTTCGTTGAGTATTAATTACACGTTGTCCAATAGGGCGCCAAATCCTTCCGAACTTTTTAGTGATGGTCTGCACCATTCAGCGGCAAGGATAGAACTTGGCGATTTAAGGATTACGAACGAAACATCCCATAAAAGCTCTATTTCCTTACAAAGGAATGGGGATAATTGGGGGTATACCATTGAACCTTATTTCAATTACATAACTGATTTTATTTATTTGGAACCCACTGGAGTTGAATTTTCCGTAAGGGGAGCATTTCCTGTTTGGGAACATCGGCAAACCAATGCGAGGATACTGGGTCTGGACCTTTCACTTTATACCAAGTGGGAAAAATATTGGAGAACGGACCATAAGTTTTCTTTGACAAAAGGAAAAGACTTGGATTCCGATGAACCTCTCATAAATATCCCTGCAGCAAGTTTTAGGAACAAAGTTTCCTTTATAAAACCCAATTGGAAAAATTTTGAGTTGGGGCTTGAAAGCAAGTATGTCTTCAGACAAAATGAAACTCCTGAAAATATCTTGGTGTTTTCCCCAGAACAGCAGCAAGAGGTTTTACTCGGAATAAACACGGCCCCGGATGCTTACCACCTATTGGCATTAAATACAAGTATAGATTTCAATTTCAACAAAAGCAGTTTGACGGTTAGCTTGATCGGTACCAATTTACTGGATACATCGTTCAGGGATTACTTGAACAGACAACGTTATTTTGCCGATGATCTTGGCAGAAACATCATATTACAGTTTAAATTCAAATACTAATATTAATTATTTACCCATGAAAACTATGAAACTATTATCAATGAGAACTATTAAACTATTATCAATGTTTGCATTTTCTGGAATTGTCCTTTTTTCATGTTCAGATGATGACGATCCAGAGGAAGTGAACGAGGAAGAGACCATTACAACAATGGTTGTGAGTTTAACTCCATCTGGCGGGGGAACCGCAATTACTTTAACATCCCGAGATTTGGACGGAGATGGTCCCAATGACCCTGTTCTCACCGTATCAGGAAATCTTGCGGCCACCACAACCTACAATGGAAGCGCTACTTTTTCGAATGAAACCGAGAATCCGGCCGAGGATATTACTGTAGAAGTTGAGCAAGAAGGAGAAGAACATCAATTGATCTATGTATATACCGGCTCGATTGAAGATGTATACAATTTGGATGATGATGCGGACGGAAATGACTTGGGGCTGTCTTTTGATCTAGACACGGGAGCCGCTGGCAGTGCTACCTTGAACGTGACCCTTAGACATGAACCAAACAAACCTAATGACGGTACTTTAGCGGGTGCAGGAGGTTCAACCGATTTTACAGCTACTTTTAATATAACGGTAGAGTAAATAGGGAGTAAGATTTCAACATATGACCCAATCAAAACAAAGGGGGTGCAATTTATGCATCCCCTTTCTAATTTTTACTGCTTAAAATCAACATCTATAGTTTTCTTTTTAAATCCTTTAAGTACATAGGTGTAGATCCACATTATCGTGAAGGAGGGTATCACATCCAATCCCGGAACAATCTCTTCGATAAAGGTAAATACCCCGGCCGCCTGTCCAACTTTTCCCTTGTATAATCTAGTCATTAACCAACCCGCCAATGGAGCCCAAATGACATCGGAGAAGTCACCGATAAAAGGTACGGCAAATGAAAGCATTCCTATACCATCGAATAATAATCCCAAAACTAGATCTTGGTATTTTTTGTCTTTGTTTCTTGACATATTTCAAATTATATATTCACCTTTAGCAATGCAATAAGAATGCCAGCTTTCCTTTTGAATTCACGTGCACTTTAAGAAAGATTGGAACTTATCAGTTTTAAAAACTCATTGCGCGTCTCCTCTTTTACAAAACTTCCCCGAAATCCTGACGTTGTGGTCACGGAGTTTTGTTTTTGTACACCTCGCATCATCATGCACATATGCGCCGCTTCTATGACAACGGCAACTCCTTGCGGTTTTAGGGTATCATTGATACAATCTAAAATTTGCTCTGTCAATCGCTCTTGAACTTGTAATCTCCGTGCGAAAATATCCACAATACGGGGCAATTTGCTTAGGCCGACAATATGCCCATTCGGAATATAAGCGATATGCGCTTTTCCAAAGAAAGGAAGCATATGATGCTCACAAAGCGAATAGAGTTCAATATCCTTTACGATGACCATTTCATTATAGGACTCCTTGAACATGGCACTTTTTAGAATATTCGCGGCATCCTGTTGATAGCCTTGCGTAAGAAATAGCATGGCTTTGGCGGCTCTCTCTGGAGTTTTTACCAAGCCCTCGCGAGAAACATCCTCCCCTATTTCTTCAATGATCTTTGAATACCGTTCCTTAACATCATTTGTTATTTCCAAGTTGTATTCTTCCAAACTTTTATATGGTGCCATTTTTTTGTTTTAGTTAAAGTGAACTTTATTTTACACAACTATAGTCATTAAAATACCATGAAAATTACACAATGGCAATTTACATTAAAATCGATTAAATAAAACAACATTCTTAAGTTGTTATAGACATACTTGTTTTCGTATGTCCGCACTATTGTTTAATTTTCTAGCTGCAAAAAAAGCTTTCATGATCCAAGCCACCAATATTGAAAAATTTTACGGCGATTTACATGTATTAAAAGGTGTTGACCTTCATATAAAAAAAGGTGAAATAGTTTCAATAGTTGGTCCATCCGGTGCTGGTAAAACAACGCTTCTCCAAATTTTGGGAACACTGGATGTTCAGAGCAACAAGGTAGATAGCAGGTTGATTATCAATAATATAGAAGTTAGCGACCTATCGGATAATGAATTGGCTAAATTCAGAAATCAGCATATTGGATTTATCTTTCAGTTTCATCAACTATTACCCGAGTTTACTGCTTTCGAGAATGTGTGCATACCGGCGTATATAAAAAAAACACCAAAAAGTGAAGTTGAAAAAAGAGCAAAGGAATTGTTGGATTTTTTGGGACTATCAAATCGCATTCACCACAAACCCAATGAGCTATCCGGTGGAGAACAGCAGCGTGTGGCTGTAGCACGGTCTTTGATCAATAATCCTTCTATTATTTTCGCGGATGAGCCCAGTGGCAATTTAGATTCTGAAAGCGCCGATAATTTGCACAAACTCTTCTTTGAACTCCGTGACAAATTTGGGCAGACCTTTGTAATTGTTACACATAATTTGGAGCTCGCTGACTTGGCTGACCGCAAGCTAACCATGATCGACGGACGAATAACAGATTCTATTGGTATTGAATGGGCCGATTTTACCAACCGCCCCTTGTTATGACCCAAAAGGAACTCAAGGAGTTTTTAGATGCAAAAGTCGCGCAATACAATCACCCTATTTTTTTGGAAAGCGATCCAATCCAAGTTCCCCATGCGTTCAGTTCAAAGGAAGATATAGAGATCAGTGCCTTCTTAACGGCAACCATTGCCTGGGGCAATAGAAAAAGCATCATCAACAATGCCAATAAAATGATGTCTTTGATGGACTATTCGCCTTTGGAATTCGTCCAAAACCATTCAGAATCCGATTTGTACCGTTTGAAGAATTTCATACATCGCACATTCAACGGAAATGATCTCTCGTTTTTTATCCGAAGTTTAAAGAACATTTACACAAACCACATGGGTTTGGAAAGTGTTTTTGCTATTAATGCGGATAAGTTATCCCTGCAAAATTCTATTTCCGAATTCAAAAAAGTGTTTTTTGAAATACCCCATCCCTTACGAACCACCAAACATATATCGGACCCCTTAAAAGGTTCTGCCGCCAAGCGGATTAATATGTTTTTACGATGGATGGTCAGGGATGCTTCAACCGGGGTTGATTTTGGAATTTGGGATAAGATTTCCCCAGCTCAGCTCTCTTGCCCGTTAGACGTGCATTCGGGTAATGTGGCACGAAAACTCAAACTGCTCAGGCGCAAACAGAATGATGCCAAGGCCCTGGCAGAATTGGATGCTTCATTGCGTAACCTAGATCCAATGGATCCTGTGAAATATGATTTTGCACTTTTCGGGCTAGGTGTGTTTGAAAAGTTCTAATTTGGAATTGTTATTGTTATTCATCATCGCTCATTTTTCCCTACATTTATTCCTAGACTAAAATCAACTAGAAAATGAAAAATTTGCTACTTTCCCTATGCCTTGTTTTATATGTATCATTCATATATGCGCAAGAGCGTAAGCTCCCAATCGATACGGTAGTTGCCACCCAGCACAACGTAACAATTAATGGCACTCCTATAAACTATACGGCAAAAACAGGTACTCAACCCGTATGGGATGAAGAAGGGAAGCCCATTGCCTCCCTACATTATACCTACTACACACGTAACAATGTGAGAGACCGTGCTTCAAGACCCTTATTGATTTCTTTCAATGGTGGTCCTGGTTCAGGATCTGTTTGGATGCATTTGGCCTATACCGGGCCAAGAGTCCTAAAGATCGATGATGAAGGTTATCCTGTGCAACCCTATGGCGTTAATCACAATCCGTATTCCGTGTTGGATGTAACCGACATTGTTTACGTAAATCCTGCTAATACGGGGTATTCGCGTACCATTCCTGAAACTGGAAAAGATGTAGATCGTGATAAGTTCTTTGGAATCAATGCCGACGTAAAATACCTGGCCGAATGGCTGAATACGTTCGTTACAAGAAACAATAGATGGCGCTCTCCAAAATACATCATTGGTGAAAGTTATGGCGGAACGCGGGTCATGGGGCTTTCCTTGGCCCTACAAGACCAACAATGGATGTATTTAAACGGAGTTATTATGGTATCGCCCGCAGATTATAAGGTAATACGTAGGGGCGGACCTGTTTCTGATGCTATGAACCTTCCTTATTATACGGCCGCAGCTTGGCACCATAAGGCATTACCCGCGGAATTGCAAAACAAGGACCTATTGGAGATTCTGCCTGAATCTGAAAGCTATACAATTAATACGCTTGTTCCCGCGCTTGCCAAAGGCGGTTTTATTGGTGAAACCGAGAAGAATGCCGTTGCCAACAAAATGGCCTATTATTCAGGTTTGTCTGAAAAAGAGATTCTTGATCAAAACTTAGTAGTCCCTACACGATATTTTTGGAAGAATCTATTGAAGAATAAAGGCTTCACCACTGGGAGGCTTGATTCTAGATACTTGGGAATAGATCGTCAACAATCTGGTTCACAGCCCGATTATAGTGCCGAATTGACTTCTTGGTTGCATAGTTTTACACCGGCGATCAATTATTACTTACAGGAAGAGTTAAAATTTAAAACTGATATTAAGTACAATATGTTCGGTCCTGTGCGCCCATGGAATAACGAGAACGATGAGACCCGTGATAATCTACGTCAGGCCATGGCCCAAAATCCATATTTGAATGTATTGGTACAGTCTGGTTATTATGACGGCGCAACAACGTATTTCAATGCTAAATATACCATGTGGCAGGTTGATCCCAGTGGTCGCATGAAAGACCGCTTTGAATTTAAGGGATATCGGAGTGGACATATGATGTACTTGCGCCGAGAAGATCTACAGAATGCCAATAACGATATACGTGCATTCATCAAGCGAACAACCGCAATTGGAAAAAGTGCCAAATATTAACACTTAATACGTGGTTAATCATTCTATTAGCAATAATAGAATAGGTGTGATCAAGGAAGAACAGCATTGATTATAATCGTGGATGTATTTCTATTGTCTTCGCAAAAATACAACAGGCCATTATCATTTTTGGCCACACCATATCCCCAGTTTTCTTTGCGATATAATTGGTGTTTACCGGATGCTATGTTCAACAAATAAACATAGTTGGTTGGATCATCTTCGCATTTATATGCGGTTACAAGAAGATTATCCTGATCAAATGCGGCTAAATTCTGAATCCCATTTTTGCCATGCGCATTAAAACGCAAAACGGAATGATGCACATTGCATCTGTTTTCGATTAGATCTTCGATAGTATAGACATAAACAACTTGTTCTTCATGGCAATTATCATCATGGGGCCAATTGTTATCTACATTTTTTCCGGCCACATATACCTTATCATTTATAATCTCCACCGCACCTATATGACCTGGAAAATCCAATAAATAAAAAGCGGGGTCATTGACTCCTTCAATACTACCTTCCTCATATTTCAAAAGCTTGTTTTGAGTACAATAGTACTCTCCTTTCCATGATTTGGAAGTACTTAGTGGCACCCACAAATCACCCTCGTTAAAAGCAGGATCCCCATAATGGAAAGCTTCACAATTATCATTTAATAAATCAAGGCATCTTTGCTCTGAAATAACTTTTTCCATGTCCATGGAATAAATGGTCAACTGCTTGGTTGAGGAAATATATAAGGTATTTTCATCAAAGCAAATCCCTTGAATATGGTTTGATCCCTTCCAACCACCATGAACGATCTCTGTAACCTCAATAGGTCCAATGGTGTCGCCAAACTTGGCCGCCAAATGAATATCGTCATCGTCACCATCGAATAAATCCAGATCACAAGATTCCATAAACGCGAAACAAAAGATTGATATTAGCACTGCAATTCGAGAATTTTTCATTTTCATTTAATTCAATTGTACCAATAAACCAGAGTATTTGAAACCTAATCATACGAAGAAAATGAGGAGCGGAATTCTCTTCGTTGATCCGTAAACAGAAAAAACAAAGCGCTTCAAGAAGATACGAAAAATTTCAATTAAATATACATCTTACTGTCAATCAATTTATTAAAGTATATAAATAGAGACCCCAGAGAAAGGTTCAAATCGGTCAGGTAATTTATGTTTGGCAACTAAAATGTTAATGACTTGAATATTTCATTTTGAATTATATGCGGATAGGGATTTCAATCCATGTCTGGAAAAAAGATAGTTATATATACAATTATGGCTCAATTTATTCGTTTTAGGAGAGTAAAAATTAATAAAAAAGATAATCCCAAACGTTATGAAAACTAGATTGAGAATTGGATTTGCTTTGTTGGCCTTTGTTATGGTATTCAATATTTCATGTGATAAGTCAGATGATAATGCAAATACTAACACAGATGCACTAGTATTACCTCCATATGAATCAATGGCAGTAGACTTCGGTGATTTTTTAGACGATTCATCGAACTCAGGTAAACTTAATTCAACTACAGCCAAGGTAGGTGGTAATTGGCTATATCCGAGATTGGTGGTCGGTATTTGGAATACGGCTTTATTCACTAACCTAGCCGTACCGATTGCATCATTTAAAGGTGCTTTTGCGCACAAGGCCGAATTAATAGGCGAAAACACATGGCAATGGTCGTATACGGTTGATGGTTTTACAAGCGAGTATACCGCTAGGCTTACCGGAGAATTGACCAGTGAGGAAGTGGTTTGGAAAATGTATGTTACTAAAGCTGGCATTGGAGCTTTTGAGGAATTTCTCTGGTTCTCAGGTGTTTCTGATTTAGACGGAAATAGTGGGGAATGGGTTCTTAACCAAAGTCCGGAACGACCTAATCGTATGATCAGGATTGAATGGAGTCGTGAAAATGATGAAATAGGAAGCATCAGATACACTTGGGTACGTGAATTGAATGATGAAGATAGTGACGACCTTTTCAGGGATAGTTACTTGGAATATGGTCTGCAAGAAGGTGATTACGACGTGTATTACGACCTTCATGTATATGATTTTCAGTATGAAGACTTTGTGGATGTAAATATTGAATGGAACAGCATGGATTTCAACGGTCGCGTTATGGCCCCTAGTCATTTTGAGGATGAATTATGGCACTGCTGGGACAGTACCGGTGAAGATGTAGACTGTGAATAGTAAAATGTAAACGAATTTCTAGGCCCTGACATTGCTGTCAGGGCTTTTTTTGTTTCCTCGAATTAAGCTAAATGACTATATTTAGGGTTTATCGAATAGTGTACGCAATATTCCCTTAATTCATTCTAAATGAGATTAATTTTAGCTTTATTTTCATTGTTCATAATAGTTTCTTCAAATGCACAGGATTGGGCTAATCTTGAGCAATTCAAAAAAGATAATGCCAAAATGGGGTTACCCGCCGCTGATGAGAATAGGGTTGTTTTTATGGGCAACTCAATAACTATTGGATGGCTAAACACCATGCCTGAATTTTTTGAGGGAAAACCCTATGTAAATAGGGGCATAAGTGGCCAAACAACTCCACAAATGTTGTTGCGTTTTCGCCAGGATGTCATCGCATTGGAGCCTAAAGTTGTTGTAATATTGGCAGGAACCAACGATATTGCTGGAAACACAGGGCCGTCTACCTTGGAAATGATCGCGGACAACATTAAATCGATGGCCGAGTTGGCTAAAATGCATGGCATTAAAGTTGTTCTTTCTTCAACCTTGCCGGCTTATGATTACCCTTGGAAACCAGGTTTGCAACCTGCCGGGAAAATTGTGGCCCTAAACAGGATGTTGCGAGAATATGCAGCACAAAAAGGCCATATTTATTTGGATTACTTTTCTGTAATGGCGGATGAACGCAATGGGTTACCAAAAAAATTCGCAAATGATGAAGTACACCCCACCAAATTGGGTTATGAAGTAATGGCTCCCTTGGCTGAAGCTGCAATTTCAAGGGCATTGAAAAAATAATCCTTTGGAAACACATAAAACGATTAGAATTGCTTCAATAGATGTTCTTCGGGCATTGACCATGCTACTAATGATTTGGGTAAATGATTTTTGGACCCTGACCAATACCCCTAAATGGTTAATGCATGCCAAACCAAACGAAGATTATTTGGGATTTTCGGATGTTATTTTTCCACTTTTCCTTTTTATTGTAGGATTAAGTATTCCGTTCGCCATTCAAAATAGACTTGCTAAAAAAGAATCCCTTGCAGTTATGACGAGGCACATTGCAATTAGGTCTTTTTCCCTTTTGATAATAGGAGTATTCATGGTCAACTATGAAACACATAATGAAACATTGGGATTAGGTAAATGGCTGTGGTGCCTACTAATGGCATTTGCCGTATCCTTGGTTTGGATGCAGTGGAAAAAGAGCGCCGTTCCCCAAAAGTGGCACAACGCCCTACAATTACTGGGTTTGATCATTTTAATATTCTTGGCCATTTCCTATAAAGGAGGCAAAGAAGGAGAAGAACTGATGAGTACCCAATGGTGGGGTATATTAGGTCTAATTGGTTGGGCATATTCTATTAATGCGTTGGCTTATCTATTTACGAAAGGCCATCTGGTTGTTATGATTGTTCTTTGGCTATTGTTCAATCTCCTTGCTATTGGTGATACACTTGATTATTTAAATATTGGGCCGTCCCCATTGCGCTATTTTTCAACTTGGTATTCGGGAACGATCCCTGCATTTACGACAGCGGGAATAATTGCTTCCCTCCTATTTCAAAGGATATCCAAAAAAAACATTTCCAAGGCCTTACTTACACTCACGGTCATGGGTATATTGAATATTGCAGCGGGTTTGTTGACTAGGCATTTATGGGGGATTTCCAAAGTTCCCGGTACACCCTCCTGGCTAATGGTCTGTACCGGAATAGGATTCATATCCTTTGTTTTTCTATACTACGTGGTGGATATTAAAAAGCAAAGTTCTTGGGCGAGAATTATTATTCCTGCCGGAACAGCTACCTTAACCTGTTATTTGATTCCATATTTTACTTACCCCATCCGTAATCTCACCGGAATTGAACTGCCTGATTTCATTAATAATGGTGTAATTGGTTTATTGAGCTCGTTTTGTTTTGCTTTATTAATCGTTATTTTCACCGGATGGCTTCAGAAAAAAGGCCTCTCATTGAAACTCTAGTGTTAACCCAAAACTATCTCGATTACATTGCCAAATAAAATAGAACACAACTCATTTTTTGGTAATTTTGGAATAAATTCCAAAATTCATGAGACGGATAATAATAGTCACTTCCTTCCTTTTTTCAAGTTTGATCATTTCTGCACAGTTACCTTTTGAAATCAAAGGCTTTTGTATTTCCGCACCGGCTTCGGATAAAGTCGAGGAGTTTGTCGACTTTGTAAAAAATGAACTAGCACCTAATGGAATCAATACGTTGGTTTTGAGGGTAGATTATAATTACGCCTATAAAAAGAGGCCTGAACTTCGGGGTGACAATCCCCTAAGTTTTATTCAAGTAAAACAATTAGTAAGTACGTGTAAAGAATTAAATATCAATATTATACCACAAGTAAACTTACTGGGACATCAAAGTTGGCATTCTGAGCATACCAAATTGTTGCAGGTTTATCCCGAATTCGATGAGACCCCTCATATAAAGCTACCCGAAAAGTATGAGTGGCCCAATGAAGATGGCTTATATTGTAAAAGTTATTGTCCGTTACACCCTAAAGTACATGATGTTGTTTTTGACCTAATGGATGAAATATTGGATGTATTCGAAGCGAATGCATTTCATGCTGGAATGGATGAAGTTTTCTATTTAGCGGATGAAAATTGTCCCCGATGTAAAGGAATGGATCCTGCCGCCTTGTTTGCAGGCGAATTGACGAAAATCAGCACTCATTTGAATAAAAGAGGTGCTCGTTTATGGATTTGGGGTGATCGATTGATTGATGGGGCTGTCACCGGCATAGGAATGTGGGAGGCATCAATGAACAATACGGCCCGGGCTATTGATATGATTCCCAAATCCGTGGTCATATGTGATTGGCATTATGAAAAAGCATATCCTACGGCAGCTTTGTTCGCCATGAAAGGTTTTGACGTGATAACGTGCCCATGGCGCAAACCTGAAGTGGCTATAGCACAGGTAGCGATGATGAATGATTTTAAAAAGAACTCAACACCAGAAATGGCAGCCCACTATTTAGGAATGATGCAGACCTATTGGTCTTCACCTACACGTTTTATGGAAGAACAAAAAAATTCCACCGAGAACAAGGAAAACTCGGCGGAATGTTTTAAAGCTATGGTCAATGCCATGAATGCCATAGAATCAGGTAGCAAATAAGGGCCAAGATGAATATTTATGGTTATTTGGAATAGTCCCTATTTACCCTGCTTCGCAAGGCATTTGCTTCAGCATCACCTTTAAATTGCTGTTTCTCTGGATCCCATTCCAAATTATGACCTAATTGATACGCAATGTTCGCAATATTACAAATACTTGCCGAACGATGACCGGTCTCCGCATCGCAGATAGGTTGCGTTCTATTCTTAATTGAATCCAACCAATCTTGATAATGGTTTCCTTTTGTATTATACAGTCTCACATCAGAATCTTTCAACTCCACCGATAGGATATTTTCGGGATCGGCCTCAAAATAACTTCTGCTGATATCCATAGTACCCTCACTTCCTATAAAACGTACGCCCCATCCCCTACCAAAATCTTCATGTACCATTTCAATTCCATTGGCATAATACATGCGCAATCCACGCACGGATGTCTTATCTGTTGGAGGAATATACCGTATTGGTCCTGTTTTATCCATACCTAAGGCCCATTGGGCAATATCGAACATATGAGCACCCCAATCACAAAGAATTCCGCCACCTACTTCCCTGAAGAGTCTAAAATCAGGCCAAAAATCCACATCGTTACGAGAGGGTGCCAACCTGTGGTTATAGGGCAAAAGAGGTGCGGGGCCACACCAACTGTTCCAATCCAATTCTTTAGGGACTGGTTCTTCTTCCATATTATAAGGTATGGCTGGATCCCCTACATTGACCAATACTTTGGTGATTTCTCCCAAATAGCCATTTCTAACCAATTCACACGCTTTTCTGAAATTATCCCCGGAACGTTGCATACTGCCCGTTTGCAATATTTTTTCTGTTTCGTTGGTCGTTTTTACCAGGTCTATACCTTCAGTAATTCTATGCGTCAATGGTTTTTCACAATATACATCTTTACCTGCCTGCATTGCATCTATAGCTTGTATTGCATGCCAATGGTCTGGTGTGGCAATGACCACGGCATCAATATCCTCTCTCGCCAACAATTCCTTATAATCGGAATAGCTGGTAAGACCTTTATATCTTCTTACTTTCCTTTCCTTGGCATAAAGCTTACCAACATGTTTTTCAAAAGCTGCAGTCTTGGTTGTCCATACATCACAGCCCGCTACTATTTGTGCACTGGTACTGTCTACAAATCGTCTTGCCAATCCGTTTGTTTGCTTCCCTAATCCGATAAAACCTAAATTGATTTTATCGCTTGGAGCAACGAATCCCTGGCCCAACACATGTCTGGGTACAATACTGATAGCACCAACGGTCAACGCTGTACTTGTTATGAACTTCCTACGTGAAAGCGGAACTATTTCGTGCTTTGATTCCTTTTTTTTAACATCGGATTTTTTCATCTGGTCTTATTTACTAGTCAATATTTAAATTTCAAATCATATACTACTTACCAATTCAAATTATGCCACATAATTGGTCAATATTCCTATGCGATCAATACTTATTATTATCTCATCCCCAATTTGTAGTGTAAAATGATCAGGTGGAACTATTCCCGTTCCGGTCATTAAAAAACAACCCTTAGGGAATGTACTTTCCCTAAATAAAAACCCAACCAGCTCCGCGTGCTTTCTTTTCATATTGGCAATAGGAACTTTACCTTCGAACATAAGCTCCTCATTTCTAATAATTTTCATTGTAATAATCGTTGCTGGGTTTATGGGCTTTGCCGGAACATAAATACAAGGCCCTAATGCAGCGCAACCATCATACGTTTTCGCTTGAGGTAAGTAAAGCGGGTTTTCCCCTTCAATACTTCTTGAACTCATGTCATTCCCAATGGTATAACCTTCAATGCTACCCACTGAACATATAAAAAGTGTTAATTCCGGTTCGGGTACATCCCATTTGGAATCCTTTCTTATGCGTACAAATCCCTTATCACCTACAGTTCGATTGGGAGTTGCCTTGAAAAACAACTCTGGCCTTTCGGCATTATAGACCTTATCATAAAAACTACCGCCTCCCGATTTTTCCGATTCTTCCATTCTTGCTTCACGACTTCGTCTGTAGGTTACACCTGAAGCCCATATCTCTTGCCCCCCAATTGGAGCCATGCAATTGTTTATGAAGTCTGGGGCATTCAATGGCACCAAATCATCTAACTCCCTTAGAAGCAGATTATGCAACCCTTCTCTATTGATAAAACCATCCCAATCGTTGAATTTACTCTTGTAGAATCGACCTTCCTTTTCAATAATGGCACCATTTTCGGTTTTGTAGACCTTCATGTTATGCGTTGATTATGAAGCACTGAAATAATAAAATAGGACAACCCTAAAGGTACCACTTTGTATATAAAATAAATGATCAATTCATTTTAAAATGATGCTTAATTTGGAAACATTGTTATAAATATCTTCTATAATGCCAGCATAGATTGACATATTTTGACCAAATGATAGTTCGTAACTACTTATCGAGTTCTTTAAGGATTTCCATCATCACGGGGCTGTTGGCATCTAAATCCCCGTATTTATCCCTTTCTTCGAGAATGGAGTGCTTCATATCCTTGATAACAGCAGCATATTCAGCCTCTCCATAAGCATTATGTAATTCATTGGGATCCTTTTGCAGATCAAAAAATTCCCATTCCGGTTTCGTAATTTCAGTTGATGTCCCCTTCATTCCCAAATCCTGTCCATAGAAGAATGCCAATTTATACCGTTCATTACGTACCCCAAAATGAGCCGGTCTATCAGGGTGATGTAACCAATACCTATAATACATCTGCTTACGCCAATCTTTTGCGGTTTTGCCTTTTAAATTCTCACGAAAACTTTCACCCTGAATATAATCCGGTTTAGCAACGCCTGCATAATCGGCAATTAAGGCCGCAAAATCAATATTCAATATAATATCGTTTAAGCGTTGACCCCCTTTTATCTCCTTCGGATATCGAATTACAAAGGGCATTCTGAGCGATTCCTCATAAATTAACCGTTTGTCAAAAAAACCGTGCTCCCCTAAAAAATATCCTTGATCGGCCGTATAAACCACAATGGTGTTATCAGCAATATCCTGGCTTTCAAGATAATCCAACAACTTTCCAATATTATCATCTATTGCCGCACCACAGCGCATAAAATCCTTGACTAACTTTTGATAGATCTTTTTACGCTTTTGAATACTGTCCAAACCCTCTAATGGATAGGGTAAACCTGGGTAAGAAGTCCAAAATTCATCTGGATTCTGTGTGGCACTATCCCATCTTTTCCCCAACCGCTCCAATGTTTGCCCATGGAATGTGCGACCAGTATTTTCCGGGTCAAAATCCAATAATGACTTCGGTTCTGGAATAACCACATTTTTATAAAGGTCCTTAAATCGATCAGGATAATCAAAAGGTTCATGGGTCGCCTTAAAATTACAGAACATTAAAAATGGTTTATTCTTATCCCGTTTATTTAGATGCTCAATGGTCAAGTCTGTGATTACATCGGTACTAAAGCCTTGGTATTCTTGCCCTGTGGTACTATTATGGCCATCAATCCAATTACCCTCTGTCTTTAAAATTGGATCCCAATACCTTCCCTGTCCCGGAAGTACATTATAATAATCGAAACCTTCAGGCTTGCCCACAAGATGCCATTTTCCAATCACGGCCGTCTCATAGCCATTTTCAGATAAGGTCCTGGCAATATTGGGATGGTTTCTTGGTAATGGCTCATTGAGTGTATACACTTGATTTATGTGGCTGTATTGCCCCGTTAAAATACTACCCCTACTTGGTGTACAAATACTATTGGTGCAAAAAGCATTGTTCAATACCGTCCCCGCTGTGGCCAGTCTTTCAATGTTTTTGTTTTGGACATAATCTGCCAAAATTCCCCCATAAATACCCCAAGCCTGTGAAGTATGATCATCTGATAGAATGAAAAGGATATTCGGTTGTTCTTTTTTTGTTTCATGACGCTCTGCCTTTGACACACAACCACTTACTAAAATGGCCATTGTTAGAGCAAGATATTTGTAATTTCTATTCATTATTTTCAAATGGTATTTGTTTGATCATTCATCAAACAATATAAAAAAGAATTGCCTCATAGGGCTAATCTATCCGCGATATCTCAAAAAATTGAAATAATCAGTATCTTTACAATCCAATGGCCAAGGTTTTTTCAATAGCGTTATCTTTTCTTGTCCTAATCCAAAGTTTTAATTTGGATTTAGGGGATCTGGCCCATATTGATGATCTTTTTGAACATGCCAACTTTCACTCTGAAAAATATGGGGATAATTTCCTTGTTTTTATTTCAAAACATTATGGTGAATTGCAGGAAGAACATACCCAAGACCATCAGGAAGAACAAAAAGAACATGAAGAGCTACCATTTACAAATCATTGTTGTTCCCATCTATTTACGGACTATGTGCTTTACAAAATTCAGTTACCCATTTTAAAAGCAGGTCCAATTGCCGACTATACCGCCAATTTTTATTACTTCGACAATTACTCCTCCCTGGAGAAATTTGATATTTTTCAACCTCCCAAACAGGCATAATCCCAATATGATTTAGTTCATCGACTGTAGTTTTCAGTTGCTGTTTTGTATCACTCTTTATTTAGGATTATGTTATCTAATATTATACGCTTTAGTATAAAGAATAAACTTATAGTTCTTTTACTAACACTTTTCATAGTTTTCTTTGGGATTTATTCCTTGACCCAAATTTCGATTGGAGCCGTTCCAGATGTGACCAATAACCAGGTACAGGTCCTAACTACCTCCCAGAATCTTTCTACCCAGGATATTGAACAGTTCATTACCTATCCTGTTGAGTTGGAAATGGCAAATTTACCTGGGGTTGTCGAGATCAGGTCTATCTCTAAATTTGGTTTGTCTGTTGTCACCATAGTTTTTGAGGATGACATGGGTACTTATTTGCCCCGACAGCTGATTGCGGAAAAAATAAAATCTGCCTCAGAAAAAATTCCCGAAGGATTCGGTACCCCGGAAATGGGCCCAATTACTACAGGTTTGGGTGAAATTTATCAGTAT
This sequence comes from uncultured Maribacter sp., assembly GCA_964532755.1. GTDB lineage: Bacteria > Bacteroidota > Bacteroidia > Flavobacteriales > Flavobacteriaceae > Maribacter_A. The sequence goes on from CAZHJO010000004.1 coordinate 17,343, forward strand.
ATTCTTGATACGAAACCGGGATATAAGGACCAATATTCGGCCATGGACTTGCGTACCATCCAAGATTGGATTGTAAAACGCCAACTTTCAGGTATTCCTGGGGTAGTTGAGGTAAATACCTGGGGAGGTCTTTTAAAACAGTACGAAGTCGCCATTAATACCGAAAAACTGAATGCGATGAATATAACCGTCGCCGAAGTTTTTGAAGCACTGGAAAATAACAACAGTGTTGCTGGGGGTGGTTATATTGAAAAGACCAATCAGGCATTCTTTATTCGCGGGGAAGGATTGATTACTTCATTAACGGATATTGAGAATATTGTAGTCAAAAACGTTGATGGCATACCCATTTTTATAAAGAATATTGCCAATGTGGGCTTTGGCAGCGCAACACGTTTTGGTGCTATCACTGGAAATGGTGAAGGTGAAAAAGTGCTTGGACAGGTCATGATGCTCAAGAATGCCAATTCAAAAAAGGTAATAGATGCTGTCAAGGAACGAGTTGCCGCTATTTCCAAAACATTGCCCGAAGGGGTTTATATAAATCCTTTTTTAGAACGCAGTGAGTTAATCGCAAAAACAACCCTTACGGTCGCAGAGAACCTCATTTTAGGCTGTTTAATCGTAATTTTTGTTGTGGTGCTACTTTTGGGTAATTTCAGGTCTGGATTGGTGGTTGCTTCCGTCATTCCCTTATGCTTGTTATTTGCACTTTCGTTCATGTATTTATTTGGCGTTGATGCCAATTTAATGAGTCTTGGGGCAATAGACTTTGGAATCATCATTGATGGTGCTGTGATAATCGTGGAGTTTATTGCATTCCAAATTACCTCTAAAAGATTGGAACTGGGAAGAATGTCAGACAAGGAGGTTGTACTGGCCAGAGATGACATCACCTTTAACAGCGCTTCCAAAATGATGAACTCGGCCATTTTTGGACAACTTATCATCCTAATAGTTTTCATTCCAATTTTATCATTGAGCGGCGTTGAGGGTAAAATGTTCAAACCCATGGCCTTGACCTTTAGTTTTGCCTTGATTGGTGCTATGTTGTTATGCTTTACCTATGTTCCTGTTATCTCTTCTATGATTTTAAGACCAACCAGGGTATCGGATAAGAACATTTCTATTCGATTGATGCGATTTCTGAAATTGGTCTATGAACCTGTTATTGATTGGGCATTGGCAAGCAAGAAGTTGGTTTTGGGCATTGCCACACTGCTCTTGGTATTTTCTATATTTCTTTTTACGACCATGGGTGGAGAGTTTGTTCCTACTTTGGATGAGGGTGATTTTGTGATTCAACCCATTTTAAAAACGGGCACTTCGTTGAGCAAGACCATAGAGACAACCACAAGGATTGAAAAAATACTGTTAGAAGAGTTCCCCGAAGTAGATCAGGTGGTCACTAGAATCGGTGCCGCCGAGGTCCCTACGGATCCCATGTCTATGGAAGAGACTGATGTTATAATCACCTTGAAACCTAAAAAAGAATGGGTTTCAGCCGCTTCAAAAGACGAACTGGCAGACAAATTCAAGGAAGCCTTGGCTATATTACCTGGAATGGAAGTTGAATTTACCCAACCTATCGAAATGCGTTTTAATGAGCTTATTACTGGTGTACGTGCTGATATCGCCATAAAGATATTTGGTGAGGATTTAGATATCTTGAACAAGAAAGGAAACGAAATAAAAAGGTTGGTTGAAGGTATTGAAGGGGCTGCTGATATAAGTGTAGAGAAAATTGCGGGATTACCACAAATGAACATAAAATACCAACGTGCTAAAATCGCCCGTTATGGATTGAATATCGATGCTTTGAACAAACTCATCGCAATGGGATTTGCAGGTGCAAATTTGGGTAGTGTCTTTGAAGGTGAAAAACGATTCGACCTTACTTTACGTTTGGATGAGAACAGTAGAGAGGATATAGATGATATTAAAAACCTTTATGTGGATCTTCCCTCCGAGGGAAAGATCCCATTAAGTGAACTCGCACATATTTCATATACCAAAGGAGCGGCCAAAATATCAAGGGATGATACCAAACGAAGAATCGTGGTAGGTATCAATGTGCGTAACCGCGACCTGCAATCTGTGGTAACCGATGTTCAAAATCGCATTGAAGCGAACATCAAACTACCTGTAGGTTATAGCATTACCTATGGAGGTCAATTTGAAAACCTACAAAGCGCCAAAGAGCGTTTGAAAATTGCTGTACCCATTGCTTTGATATTGATTTTCTTTTTACTCTTTTTTGCGTTTGAATCGGTCAAAGAGGCACTGATGATATACTCCGCAATCCCTCTTGCTGCCGTAGGTGGGGTCTTATTCCTATGGATAAGGGATATGCCTTTTAGTATTTCTGCTGGAGTGGGTTTTATTGCCCTTTTCGGAATAGCAGTTCTCAATGGCATTGTTCTGATAGAGCATTTCAAAGATTTAAAACATCAGGGTATGACCGATATTGAAGCACGAATAAAACAAGGGGCTAAAGATCGTTTAAGAGCCGTGCTTTTGACGGCATCGGCCGCTGCTTTGGGTTTCTTGCCCATGGCTATTTCAACAAGCGCTGGCGCGGAAGTGCAAAGACCTTTGGCAACAGTCGTGATTGGTGGCCTAATAACCGCTACCCTACTAACTTTGGTCGTTTTGCCAGTATTATATTCAATCTTCGATTCAAAAATTGAACTTAAAAAAATGATAAAAAAGAAACCCGGAAAGGGTCTAGCCGTTTTCCTATTACTCTTCACTTTAAATGCGAACGCCCAAGAAGGAGGATTGCATTTTGATGAAGTAAGGGCTTTAGCGCTGGAAAACAATGCTGGCTTAAAAGCAGCCGCCCTGAAAGTCGAGGAAGCTGAAGCTCTTGTTGGTAGCGCATTTAATTTTGATAAGACCAAAGTCTATTATCACTTCGACGAGAATAATCTGGCATTCAATAATGAGCCTCTGGAGGTATATGGCATACAACAAAGTATCATGTTCCCTACAATTTATTTCGCTGGCAAACGCATTAATAAAGCCAATTTAAGGATAGAGCAGAATCAATACGAAATACAAAAACAAGATCTTGAACGTCGTATTGCTTCGGCCTACTATCAATTGTTATATAGAAGGGAAAAAATGCAGGTCTATAAGTATTTGGATAGTATTTATCAAAAATTCGCCCGTGCCTCACAGCGTAGGTTCGAATTGGGTGAAACCAATTATCTGGAAAAAATAACGGCCCAAGCCAAGCAAAAAGAGTTACTGGCACTCTTTAACCAGGTTAGGGAAGATGTTGCAATTGCCTATGCACAGTTGCAAAAAATCACTCAGGTTGAAGAACCCTTGAATATTGCCCAAACGCCTATTCGTAAGTTGGAATTACTGCAAAAAGATATTTCGCAAAACGCCGGCCTTGCCTTATATGACGAAAGGAATTTATTTTTTAATGCCAAAAGCGGTTTTGAAAAGCAGCAATTACTTCCCGATATAAGTTTTGACTATTTCCAAGGAACCAATACTGGCTTGGGCGAGAACTTATACGGTTATCAAGTAGGGTTGAAAGTACCCCTGTTCTTTAGTGGAAATGCTTCAAGAATCAAAGCCGCTAAAATTGCCAAGAATATAGCGATTGAAGAATCCCTTGACTATAAAAATCAATTACAGCTAAAACATGAACGACTAATGGGACAGTTACGGAAATATGAAGAAGCTCTAATCTATTATGAAGGTGATGGCCAAAGTCTATCAAATGAAATACTTAAAACGGCCACTTTAAGCTTTCAAAACGGGGAAATTGATTTTTTCCAATATATCCAAAGTTTGGAGAATGCTTATACTATTACGCTCTCCTTTTTGGAAAACCTCAATAATTATAATCAAACGGTCATTGCCTTAAATTATCTAACATTATGAAAAATATCCAACAACGAACCGTATTCGGCAATTCAATACATATGAATATCAAAACGTCCTACATTAAAATCTTTCAATTCATAATAATGCTTTCAGTCTCTTTCGCATTTATAGCCTGTGGGGAATCAGCAAACAAAAATGCAAATACTGAAGTAAGTATTGCTACTTCGATAGAAAACATAATAGAAATCACTAAAGCACAGTTCGAAGGCAACAAAATGCAAATTGGCACATTATCAGAGCAATCCTTTCCCCATGTGGTACATACAACTGGTATGATCGATGTGCCCCCTCATAACAGGGCGATTATAAGTTCTTATGCGGGTGGTTACGTTCAAAAAACACCTTTACTAATTGGCAACAAAGTTCACAAAGGGCAGGTCTTGGCAACTTTGGAGAACCCGGAATTTGTTGAAATGCAGCAAAGTTACCTTGAAACCGTACGGCAACTTACCTATCTGAAATCTGAATATGAACGTCAAAAAACCTTGGTTGAAGAGCAAATTAGCTCACAAAAAAACTTTTTAAAAGCAGAAAGTGATTATAAGAAGATTTTGGCCATGAATAATGGATTAAAGAAGAAATTACAAATGCTCAATATCAATATAGCTTCTGTCGAAGCCGGCAAATTTACTTCGGAAATCACGCTTTTCGCCCCAATCAATGGCAGTGTCACAAAAATGAATATAAGCAAAGGTACCTATGTTTCACCTGCAGATGAGATAATGGAAATTATCAATACAGAACATATACATATTGAACTTTCGGTATTCGAAAAGGACATCCTCAACATTAAGGAAGGGCAAAAAATAGTATTCAAGATTCCTGAAGCTGTTGAAGACAGTTTTGAAGCCGAAGTTCATTTAGTAGGGACTTCAATCGATACTAAAAATAGAACCGTAATGGTACATGGCCATTTGGAGGATGATAATAACCACAACTTCGCCGTGGGCATGTTCGTAGATGCACAAATAATCACTAAAACAAGCCAGGAACTTGCTCTACCCGATGATGCCGTAGTTACGATTGATGACAATCATTATGTACTGTTGAAAAGCGCAGATGAAAATGCTAATTACGAATTCACTCAAAGAGAAGTTGCAATTGGCGGTTCTTACAATGGATTTACTCGGATTGAAAATGCTGATGAATTTACTGAAAATGACATGTTTTTGGTTAAAGGGGCTTTTAACCTAATTGGAGGGGTAGAATAGAATTATCTAACTTACAGGTCAAATCCAATACTATGAGAGCAATAAAATTAATCGTCATTTTAATTTGTTTTACGGCATGCCAAACTCCCATCTCTAAAACTGATGACATCACAGCCATAAAAAAAGTTCTCAAAGTACAAGAACAGGCATGGTCTAACAACGATTTGGAAGGCTTTATGCAGTATTATCTAAAATCCGATTCCATACCCTATTTTGGGAGTAGTGGTGTCACCTATGGCTGGCAGCATATGTTGGATCGATACAAGAAAAAGTATCCCACAATAGCTGAGACTGGTACGTTAAAATTCACAATTGCCAATATTTCTCCAATAAGTGATGAAGCATATTGGGTCATGGGAGAATACCACTTAACTCGGAAGGTAGGCAATGCCAATGGCACATTCATGATCGTATTCAAACGAATTAGCGGTGAATGGAAAATAGTTGGTGATCATTCCTGCTAGCTGTAGACCTATTGTTATCATTAGCACGAGGAAAGAAATCTGTACTAAAACCTTCTCAAAGGCGCAAAAGGACTAATATCCATTGACGTCTTTTTGCCACTAATAATTTCCGCCACTAATTTGCCCGTTGCAGGGCCTAAACTCCAGCCCATCATGGCATGGCCGGTGGCAAAGGTCAAATTTCCAATCGAGTTACACTTGCCTATATAAGGTAACCCATCTGGCGATACAGGTCGCAATCCACTTTTTGCTCGGGCCTTTTCATGGGAAGTGAGTTCAATCTCCGGATAGAAGTCCTGTGCTGCCTTGGCTATTGCTTCAATACGCTCTTTTCTAATAATAGAATTAATTCCAGTAAACTCCATGGTCCCTGCAAAGCGGGTAAAACCTTTCATAGGTGTTACAGCGACCTTGGCTTCCATTAAAACAGCAGGGATTGATATTCCAGTTGGTCTTTCCATATTAATTCGATACCCTTTACCAGCTTGCATCGGAAGCTTTACATTTAACTTCCTGGAAAGTTTTCCACTCCATGATCCGGCCGCCAGTACAACTTCATCCGCTTTATAAACGTCCTTAGAGGTAATGATTTGTTGAATATTATTATTTGTTGATTCAATATTCAAGACTTCTTCGTTGGCATTAATGGATACACCGGTTCCTTTTAAGAATGAAATCATCTTAGGCATAAATTCTGTGGGGGTCATATGGCCATCACACTCATAGTGAATCGCTCCCCGTGCTTCAATTTTAGCATTGGGTTCAATAACGCTCAATTGTTGTTTGTTCAAACTTTCAACTTCCAAACCCAGGTGTTTTGCCTTTTCGGCAACTTTCATTTCTTCCTCACCAGCCGCTTCTGTCTTATAAAGCATTAACAATCCCTTTCGCTCTAAATGAAAAACACCCAAATCACCAGAAGTTTTAATATCCTCGAACAAATCCCTACTTAATAGATTTATATCCTTGATAACAGGAATTGCCTTTTCTACCTTGTTCTTGGTCGAAGCCCTATGGAAATACCACGACCACTTCAGAAAGTCTGGGTCAAAGCGTGGTTTCATATAAAAAGGGCTCGAGGAATTGAACATCCATTTAATTCCCTTGGCAATCATTCCCGGAGAGGCTAGCGGTATAATATGGCTTGGGGTAATATAGCCTGCATTTACATAGGAGGCACCTTCGGACATATTCGACTTATCTATAACAATTACCTGATGCCCTTCTTTTTGAAGATAATATGCGGAACACAGTCCAACGATTCCACCTCCGATAATGAGAATGTTCTTGCCCATATTAAATTACTTGAAACCCATGCGCATAAGGGTCGTCATCATCTATTGTAATGATATTATGACCATATATTCTTGCCCAACCTTGAATGCTGGGGATAATAGCTGGTTGGCCATTCAAAACCGTCTCTTCTTCTACCCTACCAACAAATTGCGAACCAATAAAACTTTCATGAATGAATTCCTCGCCCAATTTTAATTGGCCTTTAGCATACCATTGGGCCATCCGAGCGGAAGTGCCCGTACCACAAGGGGAACGATCAATAGCCTTGTTTCCGTAAAAGACTGCATTTCGGGCTGTTGCCTCAGATGAAACAGTATCTCCAGTCCATAGTATATGGCTAACACCGTTGATAGTTTTATTTTCCGGATGCACGAACCAATCGGGATATTTTAAATGGATTCTATCCCTGATTTCCTGACTGTATTGAATGAGCTTACTTGCCGTAAAATCCTGAATGCCCGAAAAATTCTCTTGCTGATCTACAATAGCATAAAAATTACCGCCATAGGAAACATCAAAAACCAACTCACCCAATTCCCTACAGTCAATGGTAAGGCCTGTGGCTGCCAAATAAGATTTCACATTGGTAAACTTGACCCAATCCACTTTTTTCCCCGTTTGCTTGTATTCTACTTCCACCAATCCAGCTGGAGTCTCCATTCTGACTTTACCTGGAATTTTGGGCATTAAAAGACCTTCTTCGATACCTATGGTAATCGCCCCAATGGTGCCATGACCGCACATGGGCAAACAACCACTGGTTTCTATAAATAGAATAGCCAAATCATTTTCAGGATTTGCCGGCGGATAGAATATACTCCCACTCATCATATCATGGCCTCGAGGTTCGAACATCAATCCTTTTCTAATCCAATCGAATTCCTTTAGGAAATGCTGGCGTTTGTCACTCATATTCTTACCACGAAGTTCCGGACCTCCCTTCGCCACTACCCTAACCGGATTACCACAGGTATGGGCATCTATACAGGTAAAAGTCTTACGACCCATCTTAGGATAAATTATATTAAACTATTGGTAAGCTCATTATTCACTAATCGTGTAATTCCCAAAGGATTTGAATCTTTCAAGGCATCAGGTAACTGGCTATCTGGCCAATCCTGATAGCTTATTGGGCGTACCCACCTTTTGATGGCATGTATTCCTACTGCTGTAAAACGACTATCCGTAGAGGCGGGATAAGGGCCGCCATGATGCATCGAAGGACATACTTCAACACCCGTGGGAACACCATTATATATTAATCGACCAACCCTATTTTGCAAAGCCTCGACCACTCCTGGATACTTCCCTAATTCACTCTCCTCTGCGATTATGGTTCCCGTTAGCTGACCCTCAAGTTTGGATATTATTTGCTCCATCTGGGCAATATCCTCACATTGTACCACAATTGAATACGGTCCGAAAACCTCTTGATGTAAGGTTAAATTTTCTAAAAAGGTCTTACCCTCTACCGTAGAAACGGTTTGCCTTGCATAATTCGTTTGAACATCCAATTGATAATCCGCTACCACCTGTAATCCTTTCTGGGAAACCGCTTTTTGCCTGTTGCTTTCGTAGGCACCGATTATATTTGGATGCAACATACACGAAGGTTCTATCTTGGTTATGGCATCAGAAAGATAATTGATAAAACTCGTTAGCGCCGCTCCCTTTATGCCTAGTAATAAGCCTGGATTGGTGCAGAACTGCCCTGTTCCCAAGGTTATTGAACCCGCATAGGTATTGGCTAAGTCCTCACCTCTGTATTGAGCGGATTTGGGCAAGATAACAACGGGGTTTATACTGCCCATTTCGGCAAAAACAGGAATTGGCTCTTCGCGCTGTGAAGCTATGTCGAACAATGCCCTGCCTCCTCTAATACTCCCCGTAAAACCCACGGCTTTTACACCGGGATGCGTTACCAAGGCAACACCTACTTCAATACCACTGCTATTCAAATTAGAAAAAACACCATTGGGCATACTGGTTTTTTTAGCCGCCTTGACAATGGCAGAAGCTACCAATTCGCCCGTACCGGCATGCATAGGATGTGATTTTACGATTACCGGACACCCAGCAGCAAAGGCAGCTGCGGTATCACCTCCCGCTGTGGAATATGCAAGGGGAAAATTACTGGCCCCAAAAACCACAACAGGTCCCAAGGGGATTAACATCTTACGCAAATCAGGTTTAGCGACAGGTGTCCTATTCGAAAGAGCGGTGTCGATGCTTGCCTCTACCCACGACCCCTCTTTTACCAATTCGGCAAATGAACGTAATTGACCAACGGTTCTCCCTCGTTCTCCCAAGGCCCTACCTTCTGGCAAACCCGTTTCAGAACAATAGGTCTTAATCAACCGATCATCCAAAGCTAAAATTTCATCGGCAATAACATTTAAAAAATCTGCTTTTCTTGTCCCAGAAATCCCACTGAATTCGTGATAGGCGTTTTTTGCCAACCGAACAGCCTGATCAATCTCCTCGGATGTTGCCTCCACAAAACTGAATTCGTTTTCTTTGTTTAATTGTGGATTAAACGTTGTATATGTTTTACTGCCCTTCGCGGAAAGGTTATTTCCGATATAGTTTTTACCTGTAATCATATGCTGGGTTTATTAGGATTTTTCATATTTAAGTAAGTACCAAAGTATAGAATTATTATATTCTTCCCGGCCTCAATCAATT